>WTCH01000151.1 GCA_013138675.1 Woeseiaceae bacterium
AACCGTGGGGCGTGACGCAGCAAGCCAGCAATCTTACACCGTACAAGATCGTCCAAACGCCCGATCTCATTGTAATTCTCTATGAGCAGGACACAGTTTTTCGGCAGATTTTTCTCGGCGGTCGTAAGCCCGTGGAGGATCCGGTGCCGCGCTGGTTGGGCTATTCGACCGGCCGATGGGATGACGACGAACTTGTCGTCGAGACGACCGGATTTACCGATTTGACCTGGCTCGACTTTACAGGCCATCCGCATACCGAATCGTTGCATTTAACCGAGCGTTTTCGCCGGACGGCTGCGGGACACCTGGAAATCGAAACGACGGTAAATGACCCGGAAACGTATTCGCAGCCATTCAGCTATACGATGACAGCGACTATCATGCCCGATGATGATCTGCTTGAGTTCTTCTGCACTGATAACGAGATTAGCAGCGACCACTACCAGTGACGAATTCGAGCGGCCATGCGTGGGCGCTGGCCGTAGTGACGACTCCTACCTAGGCAGTCAATCAGCGCTCATCTGCCCAGCCAGGACCTCGCACGAATCGCCCGGGCGTCGCTCCGGTGTGCTCGCCGTCTTCGAGCACCTGCTCGCCGTTAACGAACACGTGAACCATGCCCGTTGAATACTGGTGCGGCTCAACAAACGTCGCATGATCCTGAACCTTGGCCGGATCAAATACGACAATGTCGGTGAAGGTGGCATGGATGAAGGTTTTTTGCGGGTGCGGGACGTGCAAATAAAGCGGCATTAGAGAAGTTGATCAAGTTGTTCCCGAACCTGCTCTGCCCAAAGTTCAGCCACCGTTTTGCCCGCCGGAAGCTCGGTAGACGCTCGCTTCCACACCAGGTTGCCCTGTCCGTCCAGTATCATCAGGCCAGGAGTGCCCACTACTGAATAGATCTCTGCTATCGCATCACCGTTTGCGACTGCAATTGTCGGAAACCCCAGTGATTCCACATAAGTGGCAGGGTCCAGGACACCGTCTTCGAAGACATCGATTGCCAGAATATTAATCTTCTCGGCACCGTAATCCCTTTGAATTTCGCCAAGGTATGGCATAAATGCCTTGCAGTAGGGGCACCAGGTGGCCCAGAAAATCAGGACGGTCGGCTTACCCTGCAATACCGCCGGAAAATCAATTTCGGCACCGGAAAAGTCGGTGCCTTTCCAGATCGTTTCCGGTTTGCCAGGATCGCAGGCAGTCGCCAGAACGGCCGCGATCAGGAGCATTAGCACCAAAGCGGATTGTCTCAACATCGTCTCATCTCCAGTCGACCCTTTCACTGCTCACGGTTTCTCTTGACTCACTCCGGAGTTTTGTCGCGCAGCATGTAGTGAGAAAGTATTTCTCGTTTCACAGCCGCCAGTTCTTCAACCGCTCTATCGTGTTCGGGATCGGCAACAATTTTGGGATTTGCGGCGGCTAATGCCGCGAAACTCGGATAACGAGTCTGGATATGAATTTGGCCATACAACGGGCCTGCAAAGGCTGCCTGGTAAACTCTGACTTCAGCCCTGGGTTCGTGTTTTTTTACGACATCGATAATAGCACTGAATTTCGCCAGGTACTCACTGGTACTGCCATAGACCTTTACAACGGTAACTTCAACGACCGCCATGTCATCATCGGCCGCGGCTGGCATGGCGCAACAGCCGGCAAGAATCATCGTCGCCACGAACCTGTACAAGAACTTTTGCATCTTCATTATCCCATCCTCTATCCGATAAAAATTCGCCAGGAAACTCCTGGCCTAGCCCGTTGCCTTTTCGCCATACAGCCAATAGCCAACGCAATTACCGCCTTCGCCAGCAGTCGCGCGCTCCAGCGTAACGTCCGTGGCTCCCATATCTCGTAATCGTTCTACTAGTTCTGTCGTCGCCGCGTCGTCGAGCGCTGCCCGCTCCATAGCCTGCAACCGTTTCGCCTGTGCCAGCAACAATTTCCCAGTATCGTCTACCATACCGAGCAAGGTTTTCAACTCGTAGGACTTTCGTAGCGCTGGAAGCTGCCGAACGGCGGCAAATAAGTTGTCTACCAGGTCACGATTGTCATCACTGGCAAACTTGTTTTCGAGTTCGTCAAAAGCTGTTTTGAGCGCCGTAATGGATTCCTCAGCCGTCTTCTGTGTTTCTGGCATTCGCGTTCTTTCGGCGGCAACGACGTTCTTGAGGACATCAGAAACACGAGCAAACAGCGAACTGCTGAGTATGGTTTCGGCCTGTTGTCGTTGCAGTTGGCAGCGACTCTTAAGCACGCCATCGTCGGCATGTAACAAGAACCGGAAGGAGCCTCCCGCGCGCACGACGCGCATCGCTTCCGTGAGGCTCTTCTCTATTTGCGAGTACTCGAGCGCGTACTGGCTGGCGACGGCATCAAAATAATTATCCGCAAAAGGCAGATTTTCCATCGGCGTACGTGAATGAAATGTAATCTCTTGTAGCAGATCCGCCGCGGAGGTTACATAACGGGACGGGTCAATCTCGGCGAGGTCGACGCCATGGATCGAGAACCGTTTCGATGCTTCCCGCGACACCACCACAGCCTGAGTTGCAACGCTGCCATTTCCGCTGCCAAGGTCGAGGATGCGCGCGCCGACAGGTAACGCGCCGAAAAAGTCCCTCCAGGTCGAAACCAGTGGATCGGAATAGCCGGGCTCGATAGCGGGCATGCAGGACTGGAGCTGATCTGATCGCCAGAACACGCTCCATTCCCAAAGTGCGTCATCCTGACGCTGCCCGCTACCGGGTGCCATCAAAATGTATACGAGCCACCGATAAAGAATTCCATTCCCGTGGGGCTGAACGAATCGGGGCTGGTATTGGCGCGTACCTGCCGGGAACCGAGCAGCGGCGGGTCTTCGTCCAATACGTTGATGATGCCCCCCCAGATCGTGAAGTTGTCGTTGACGCCGTAGTTGACTGACAGATCCACGTAGTTGCCGCCGTCCAATACCGGTACAGCCTTGGAGGACGCTGGATCTCCAAACTGCACCTCATCAAGCGTCGTCTTGTCGAACCAGCGATGCCTTAGCCCGAGGGTCAAATCACCCGAGGTCCATCTGATGGATGTATTGGTCTTGGTTTCCGATTTTGGCTCGCCGCAGGTTCGGCCAAACGCGCCTGCGCAGTCGTTGACGGTGCTTAGATCGGCGATCGGAATCAGGTCGTATTCGTCGAGGAATGTCGCGTTAAAAGCAATGCTGAGGTCACTACCACTACCGCCAGCGCCGAAGTCCAGCTCCCAAACGTACGATACTCCCAGATCGATTCCGGATGTGGCCAGCCCGCCGACATTCACGTTCGTCGCCTGCACCGGATTCTGTACATCGATGGTGCCGGTCGTACTGTTGCGGCCGACCGCCTGACACGCCGTGCTGTTGATGTCCTGAACCTGCAGATAGCAAACGTCCAGAATATTATCGACCGAGCCGCCGAACACTCCTATTGCGTCTTCAACATCAATATCGAAGTAATCGATCGACACACGCAGGTTGGGAAGCCCCTCGGGTGTGATAATCGCACTCAGCGTAAACGTATCGGATTCCTCTTCAGCCAGGTTCGGGTTGCCACCGAACACGCCCGGTATTTCGTTGTTGGGCTGAATGTTGGGGTCACCTACAAGACCGGCGGGAACGCCGGTGGCTACGCACAGAGAATTGATCGTCGGGTCCGTTGCTGCGCTGGGCTGCGCGCAAGGGTCAGTCGCACCAACCGGGAACAGGCGCTGTCCGCCGAACGCCTCGACAAGACTGGGTGCGCGGATCGCGCGTTGGAATTGAACCCCAAAGGACAGGCTGTCGTTAACCGCCCAGTCCAAACCAGCCAGGAAGGTATTTACGCCGCCAGTCTGATCGAGGTCGTAGTCCGAATACCGATACGCGACGGTTGCATCCAGGCCATCAATACCCGGCTTGTCGGCCAGTAGCGGCACACTAAGTTCCACGAACAACTCCCAGACCTCGACTTCGCCGGACGCCGGATCGATGGCATTGAAGCCCGCCACGTCGCCTGTCAACAAAGCCTCATCCGGCGTAAAGTCGAAGGAACTGGACCGCCACTCGGTTCCTATCAGGGCTGCAAACGGACCGGCCGGCATGTCGAACAAGTCGCCATTCAACGTTGCGCCAAACACTTTCAGCTCTGTGACTTCGTTGTTCGTTGCGGCGATATCAATAAAGTCGACGCCCGCCGCGGAAATATTCGGCCCGAACGGATTCACAACTGGGTCCGCACCGCCGCTGGACAATATGCCGGATGCAAAAGCCGCTCTCGACGCGTTACCGACTTGAATCTGCGTGTTGTCGGAGCGTGCATACGAATAATAGGCGTTATAGTCGTAGTCGCTAAAAGTGCCCTCAAGGCCCACTAATGCTCTGAACGCATTGCGCGTGTCTTCATTGCGGCGCGGCCCAACTTCGACCAGGCGACGGCGAACAGTGAGGTTAACCAGCCCGTCATTGGCGGGGCCGGCCGTTCCGTCGGCATCGAGCAAAGCGAAAACATCGCGTAGTTCCTGACCGATGTACGGATTAGTCACTTCAATAGGCAGCGATTCATTGATAAAGGCCGGCGCAAAACCTGTCGTTGTCTGGTTATTTGAGTACGCGCCTTCGAAGAAAATCGTGGCATTGTCGCTGACGTCGTAATCCGCAAGCATGGTCAGGTTATAGCGTTTCTGCGGGATACGCAGGAAATTGTCGAGCGTGTAGTTATAGAAATCGCCAGGGAGGACGAACGGTCGCTGGCCCGTGCCGCTGTCGTCCATAATAAATCCGTTGGTGTCGAGTCCTGTTAGTCCAGCCGCGGCCAAAGCGGCGTCCAGACCGGGAATCGCCGCAATGTCTGCCGGGTCTGACGGAACGCCCAAAAATCGTCCGTTCGGGATAAAGGTACTGCCGCCCGCGCCAAGGACCCGATCGCCGTTGGAATCGGTAACGTCCCTCAATACGCTTGACGAGAAGCCACGATCCGTTGTCATGATCGCATCACGATCGAGGTAATTGAATACGGCGACGGCGTTACCCTTGTCGTCGGCGAAATTTCCACCCAGCGTAAATGTGATGTCGGTAACGTTACCGTCGCCCTCACTGGTCTGATTGATCTGCGACCGTAGCTCGACCCCCTCGAAATCGTCCTTCAAAATGAAGTTTACGACTCCGCCTACCGCATCCGAGCCGTAAACGGCCGACGCGCCGCCGGTTACCACTTCCACACGCTCAATGAGAGAGGACGGGATGTTGTTTATATCCGTTCTCTGGCTACCATCAAAGAACATGTAGCGTCGACCATTAACCAACACCAGGGTGCGCTGCCCGCCAAGGCCCCGCAGATCCAGGGTTGCAGCGCCGGTCGCGTTTGGATCTGCCGTGGAATTTGTGGACGCTGTCCGCGATGGTACGAACTGCGGCATGTTGTTAAGCACTTCTTCGACGTTCTGAAAGCCCGACAACTTGATGTCGTCTGAAGATACCGTATCAATAGGAATCGATGGCGCCTGTCGCCCTGTACGGATGCGCGATCCGGTGATCACAATCTCTTCAATGCTCGCGCCCTCATCGCCGTCGGCCGCAACAACTGGCCCCGCGATAGCAAGCGCCACAGCGGCGGAAATTGCACCGGTGGACGAATAAAACTTCGGTGTCTTTTTATTCATGATTTACCCCCAACACTTCGAAAATCGAAACCTGCCCAATGAAGTCCATTTACCTGGGCGAGATTCGTTCAGCGTAATTTTAGTTACGCAAGTAACATTAGTCGCCTGAATTCAGGCGCTATCTGAAGTATAGACCGAAAAACGCGAGCGATTATTACGTACAAGAAAAATGTTTATCATTCACGTCTTGCTGGTGTATAGCGACGGGATACAGGACTTTCTGGCTTCACTCTGATTCCCGCTCTCCGCCGGAGGAACGACAGCCGCATCGCCCTCCACAAGCA
Source organism: Woeseiaceae bacterium (assembly GCA_013138675.1). Taxonomy (GTDB): domain Bacteria; phylum Pseudomonadota; class Gammaproteobacteria; order Steroidobacterales; family Woeseiaceae; genus UBA1847. The sequence goes on from WTCH01000151.1 coordinate 5,943, forward strand.
ATATCGCCCCCTTAGGCTAGACTCCTATAATGAACTTGTCGCCGACAACTGAGCGCACCGAGGTTATCGATGTACTCCGCGGTTTCGCGATCTTCGGAATGTTTACGGTCAACATGACGGCCGATGCTCTATGGAATGACGCGTTCGGTGATCTACCGCGCTGGTCCGCGGACTTTCTGGCGATGTTCTTTGTCAACCTGTTCACGAACGGGAAATTCGTCACGATCTTTTCGTTTTTGTTCGGTGTCGGCTTCTACATCCAGTGGCAGAACTGTATTGACAACAACGTTGCCATCGAGCGATTTTGGCTCAAGCGCCTGAGCGGCCTGCTGATTATCGGTGTAACGGCGAATGCGCTCACCGCGCCAGCCGGGATTCTCGTCGACTATGCGATATTCGGTCTGGGTCTGCTGCTCTGTTATCGATTGGCGCCGAGATACATGCTATTCGTCGTATTACTGTGTTTCCTGGTCGCAAAACTGTCAGAACCCGTTATTTCAACCTTCTGGCCTGTTGACATCGTTGCCGGGGGAACCGCGCCGGACCTGCACAGCGCTGTTCACGACGCCATGGACCAGGCAGGTCCAGCAGGCGGCTTTCTCGAGATTGCCAGGTTAGGCCTTTTGCATCTCTGGGTGACATTCACCTCCTGGAATTATTACTTTGGTGAAATCGATGTCTTTGGACTGATGTTGCTGGGTCTCTACGTTGGGAGAATTGGCGCGTTTGCAGACGAGCAAATCCGGATGTCGCTGGCTCGCAGAGTTGCGCCATGGCTTATTACGATCGGGTTCCTGGGGTGTGTCATCTGGATTGCGATGGACACGTTCGGGCTCGGTAAAGAAACATTGCAGCATCATGACTTTATCGCCGACGTTTTTGCATGGCCAATCGGTATGCCGGTGCTTGGGCTCGGGTATGCCGCGGGCATCGTTTTGCTCTACGGCAAAGACAGTTGGCGTCGATGGCTAGGCATCTTCTCGCCAATTGGTCGCATGGCTCTGACCAACTACCTGTTCACCAGTTTCGTGGGTGCGTTCGTCGGCTTCCAGTGGGGGCTGGGGCTGTACGGCAAATTATTCCCGGCGACGGGCCTGCTCATTGTTGTGGCATTGCTGCCTGTTCAGGCCTGGCTCAGTCGATGGTGGCTGGCCAATTTCATGTTTGGCCCGGTGGAATGGTTATGGCGATACTGGACCTATGGCCAAGCACCGCCAATGCGACGAATTAGCCAGGTCGACGCGTAGAATGGTGGCCAGGGGAGGCATCGAACCACCGACACGCGGATTTTCAGAATTCATTTACGTGTTTTTCTCGATTTGTTTACACGAAAACTTCACGATTACGCGGCGCGGCTTAAGCGACTTCGGCACGAGTCTTTTTTGGTCGCGTGATCTCACGAGTTGCCAGGGCACCGGCCATACATGAAACCGTGCCTCCCGGGTGCGTGCCGCTGCCACATAGCGTCAGTCCCTGGACTGGAGTTTCGTGATTGAAACACTCTGGGATCGGTCGAACCAGGATCTGGTCGAGTCCGGGCTCGCCGTGATGCAAGTGGCCGCCGATCAGGCCGTAGTCATTTTCGAGGTCGACCGGTGATGAGAGCTTTGAGGCGATAACCTTTTGTTCAAACCCTGGTGCAAAGCGCGAAATCGTGTCGATTACTTTCTTGATCAGAATGCTCCGCGCATCATCGGTCCAGCCACCATCAAGTTTGAATGGCGCGTAGCCCACTAAAACGCTGACGACGCTCTTGCCGTCCGGGGCGAGGGTCGGATTATCGATCGTCGGAATTGCAATATCCAGGACGGGTTCGTCTGAAAATCTATTGTATTTGATCGGATCGAATGCTCTCTCAACATAATCGAGTGTCGGTGCTATTCGCGCGTGACACACCCTGTGTTCCGCGGTTGCGCCCTGGAACGACACTGGGCCGTCGACTGCGAGAAGCAACTGTGCCGCAGTACCGTAGGTTCTGAAGTTCGAAATCCGATGCTCGGTTGTGTGTGTGAGCGCCCCGACCGGGAGCAAGTCGAGCAGCACCGTCTTTGGGTTACAGCTGGCACTGACGGCAGCCGCTTTGATCATAACGCCGTTTTCGAGTTCGACGCCTTTAACTGAATTATTCTCAACGAGAATCTTTGTTACGGCGCTGCCACTCGTAACCTGCACACCAAGCTCGCCCGCACGGCGAATCAGGGCTTCGGTCAATTCGAGACTACCGCCCTTGATCGACTGACCTGCAATTGACTCATGCATGAGCAAGTTCATCGTCGTGCCGGGAGAGCGCGGCGCGGTGAAGGTGCCTAATACAGCGTCCATCGACAAGGCGCCCTTGATAAAGTCCGATTCAAAATACCCGTTCAGGAAATCACTCACGGGCATGGGTGCAACGCGAAGGAGCTCGACCATATCGTGCGCGCCCAGGAATCGCAGTCCAAGCGCGCGCGTCAGGACCTCAACAGGCGCCTCCCGCTCTACCTCTAGCAGGTTAAGCGGGGGACGTGTGAGAAAACGTGAAAGAACGGGTCGGATCCGCTCCATGAAGGTGCGGTAGCGTGCGTAGTTTCGCGCGTCGGACGAGCAGTGCTGTGCAATGCCGAACGCCGTGCGGTCGGTCGGGCCGGAAATGGCAGCAACTCGCCCCGACTCTCCGAGTGCATACACTGTTGGCGCCTCATTTTGAATGAGGCTCTCCAGACCCAGGGAACTCATTACCGTTTTCCGGACGTTCCCGGTTCCATGCCAGACGCCAGCGCTCTTGAAACCGGGCTCGAACTCGACTGGCTCTGCAAGCCCACCAAGAGCATTACGCTTTTCAACGATTGCGACACGCTTGCCTTTCATCGCCATGAGACACGCGGCTGTTAGACCATTGTGGCCACCACCGATAACGACTACATCATATTGTTCTCTCATGCCGCATGCTTCCGAAGAATAGCTTTCGCTGCTAACTCACCCGAGGCACCCATGATGCCGCCACCGGGGTGAGTGCCTGCTGCGCACATCCAGAGATTGCGAATAGGCGTTTTGTATTTTGCCCATCCTGCAGCCGGTCGCAGATAGAGCAGTTGCTCGAGCGACAACTCGCCGTGGAAAATATTACCTTCAGTCAGGCCAAACTCTTGTTCGAGGTCCCAGGGTGTCAGCACCTGCCTGTGCAGGATCGTCTCTTTGATATTCGGGATGTACTCCTCGAGCGTGTCGATGACGGCATCGCCAAATGCTTCGCGTCGCTGCGGCCAGTTCGGCGCACCTTCTTTGATGTCGTACGGCGCGTACTGAACAAAGCAGCTGATTACGTGCTTGCCTGGAGGGGCCATTGTCGGATCGACGAGCGTTGGGATGACCATATTGATGTAGGGCCGCTCCGAAAAATCGCCGTACTTGGCTTGGTCGTAAGCCTTTTCAAGGTATTGAATGCTCGGCGCAATGGCAACATCGCCATAGAGGTGCGGACCTTCACCGGGGCGGCTGGAAAAATCGGGCAGCCTGTCGACGGCGAGGTTCACCTTGCCGGAGCTGCCACGGAATTTGTAGTTTCCCAGTTGCGTAGTGATTTCACTATCCAGATGCTCTTCCCCGATCAGACCCAGGTAGGTTCGCCGCGGGTCGAGTCCGGATATAACCGTATCAGCTCGAATCTCGTCACCGTTTTCGAGCGCGACACCGACGGCTTTGCCGTTTTTGATGATGACGTTGCTGACACCAGCCTCGGTGATAATTTCTGCCCCGTAAGACTGCGCTGAGCTCGCGATTGCATTGCTAATGCCGCCGGTGCCGCCTTTGGCGGAGCCCCATGCGCGCATTGCGCCGTCGATTTCACCCATATAGTGATGCAGCAGTACGTACGCTGTTCCCGGAGAACGTACACCCAGGAATGTGCCGATGATGCCACTGACGCTCATGGGCGCTTTCAGCACGTCGCTCTCGAACCACTGGTCGAGGAAATCTGCAGCACTCATTGTGAGCAGCTTCAAATAAGTGAAACGTTGGTCCGCGTTCGCCTCTCTGAGTCCCTGGCTGGTACGTAGTACCTGAATCAGCTCGGCCGGATTGAGCGATGCCGGGTTCGGCGCCGGGTTATCTATGATTGATTTGGTGAAACGTGCGAGCTGCGACATCGCCAGCGAGAATTCCGGGTAGACCTCGGCATCTTTTGCCGAGAAGCGCGCGATCTCGCGGCGCGTCTTGTGTGCATCTCCCCAACGACAGAGTGAGTCCCCATCGGGAAGTGGCGAAAACGAGGCCTCGAGTGGAATAATTTCGAGACCGTGGCGCGCGAGCTCCAGGTCACGCACGATATGCGGGCGGAACAAGCTCACGACATAGGAGCACACCGTATAGGTGAACCCGGGAAAAACCTCTTCGCTGACTGCTGAGCCGCCTACGACCGGCCGCTTTTCGAGTACCAAAACGCTTTTGCCGGCTTTCGCAAGGTAAGCCGCGCACGTAAGCCCATTGTGTCCACCGCCGACGACAACAGCATCGTAGCTTGAGTGATCTGGTTTGTTATTAAACGTCATCACGATTCTCACGCCTTCTTTCTGGGCGGGTCGAAAAACGGGGTCTTTGTGACGATGGCGGGCACGCGTCGACGCTCATACTCGACCGTGACCTCGATCTGCAGGACTGTACCTGGTTCTGCATAGGCTGACTTTACGGTCGCCAGCGCCAGGTTGTCCTTCAGAATCGCGGACCACGCTCCACTGGTGCCCTGGCCGACTTGTACACCCTTTTGATTGTAGGCGGGGATCGGAGTCCGCCACGCACCGCCTGGCAGTTGGGGTGGCAGCCCAAACTCGGCGAACAAGCGCTCAAAAGCGGGCCAGTCATAGACGAGTCCGACGATCGCCCATGGCGATCCGTTTGCCTTTTCGGCTTTGAGGGCGTCTTGCCCAATAAACGGATCGCGATCGAGGTCTACAGTCCAGCCGAGACCAATTTCATACGGCGACGATTTGCGGGATTCGATGGCGCAGGTATTCGAGCTGAAGTAGTCGACACCATTCATGATGTAGCCCGCTTCGATGCGCGTAACATCCATCGCATCGAGGCCGACGGGCTGAATTCTGTAGTCGCGACCACCGGCCGTGATGGCATCGTAGACTTTAAGGGCCTTTTCACGCTCGACCCAGATCTCGTATCCGAGATCACCAGTGTAGCCTGTGCGGGAAATGACGACATCGACGCCATCGAGCTTCGCTTTCGTCAGACCGAAATAACGGAGGGCGTCCAGATCCGCATCACTGACGTTTTTTAATATGTCGCGAGAGGTCGGACCTTGGAGCGAGAGCGTCCCGATGTTGTCGGTGCTGTCCTCGATCGTGACGTCGAATCGGCGTGACTGACGCATGAGCCATGAGAACGTGGGCTCAGCCGCGGTGACTCGGAAGTAAGTATCGTCCAGTCGGGACACGGTTCCGTCGTCGAGCACTTTTCCGTCGTCATCGCACCAACATAAATAGGTGCAGCGACCAATCTCGAGTTTGCTGATGTCTTTGACCATGACACGCGAGAGAAAAGAAGCGGCATCTTTGCCATACACTTCGTACTTGAAGAGAGGACTGACATCGATCAGCCCGGCGGCATTTCTCAGCGCGTAGTACTCGCGCTCGTGATACGTGTCGTACGAGCTAACCGTATAGTAGCCTGCCCAGTCCGTGTAGAAGAGGCTGGTGCACAGCTCTGAAGTGCGCAAATGAAACGGCGTGCCGATAGGCATGTATTACTCCTGTGCGACTGACGGTAATGAAGCTCAGGTCTGTGGACAATGTGGCTTATACGTATCGATGACCGACAGAATGTTTCAAGGGGTTACCGGGGCGTCCGTTGCCCAATATGCAGCACAATGCATAACAAAGCAGAGCCCGTTCACGCAAAACTCGCGCGGGATCAAGAATCTCGGAATCAGGGGGACGGCACCCGAACTTCGTCGGCGGGCAGTTAGGGTCACTGTCCCGTTATATAGTGTCAGAACACCCGCGAGTGGGTGAATCGAGCGATAACGATGATTGATTGACGGAGTAAATTGATGGTCCAGCTTCTGGTCATCTCGATGATTCGTATTATAACCAGCACGTTTTTTCGG
>WTCH01000202.1 GCA_013138675.1 Woeseiaceae bacterium
CACCGAAGTGCGACAGCATGACTTCAATACACCGTCGTCCCGATTACCGCGGCGCGCAGGCGACCGTCGACAAGATGATGGCCCTCGCAAACGACGGCAAGGTCGACCCGATCATCGGCAAGGTGTCGGGGTACGAGTCGGATAACGATGGCATCACGGCCATCAAGGTCGCGGTCGATGACGAAGAACGTGTCGTGCCTTGTGACACCGTCCTGGCGTTTTACGGTCTGGCGCCGAAGCTCGGCCCCATCGCCGAATGGGGGCTCGACATCAACCGCAAAACGATCAATGTCGATACCGAGAAGTTCGAGACCAGCACCCCCGGTATTTACGCCGTTGGGGACATCAACTTCTATCCCGGCAAGAAGAAGCTCATCCTGAGTGGCTTCCATGAAGCCGCGTTAGCCGCTTTTGCTGCCAAGGAACGAATCGAGCCAGAGAAGAAGGTCCGTTTACAGTACACGACAACGAGTCCGCTCATGCATGAGCGGCTCGGTATCGCAGAGGACGACTAAGACGCGTCTTCGTCTCCCGCGAAACCCAGCCTGCTGAGCCTCGCTGATGTCTTGTATTGACGGGCCTGCATGCGCCGCAGGATATCGTCCAGCATGCGAATTGCGGCCAGGATGTGTGGACCCTTGTTTAACATTACACAGTCCGCACGCTGCGACATCGCAGCATCCGATACCTCCGCCCGGGATGCCAGCCCTTTCTTGGCTTTGTGTTCAAGAACCTGCGTCGCCCAAATGACGGGCACCTCGGCAGCCTCGCAATACCAGAGAATATCCTCCTGTAACTCGGCAAGCCGTTCCCAACCGCACTCAATGGCAAGGTCACCCCGTGCGATCATCACCGCAATCGGATAGCGACGCATAGCCGTCAGCAGCAGTTTCGGCAGGTTCTTGAAACCCTTTTTTGTTTCGATCTTGACGATAAGACCGATGTCACCTGCGCCCAATCTGTCTAATTCGTCTTGCAGCGCAATAATATCGGTCGGGCGACGCACAAAGGACAAGCTAACGGCATCGGCATGCCGAATAACAAACTTGAGATTGTTCTTGTCGGCATTTGTCAGCCCGGGCAGGCGAATGTCACTGTCCGGGAAATTTATGCCCCGGTCGGCTCGCAGCCTGCTGCCTGTGGGTTTGGCCTTTGTGATCTCGATCTCGAGATGTTCGTCTTCTATCGCCTGTACAACGCCTGAGATCTTGCCGTCGTTTATCGATATTCGATCACCCGCTGACACAAACTCGAACGCCTCTGGCTGCCGGCAGGAGATGTGGGCAGGCTCGATTATTTCCCCGTCATCATCGTCGACAGCCGGTGCGCCGGGAATAGAGTCTCGATGCAGAATCAACGTATCGCCCGGCCGCAATAGCAACGGCTGTTCGATCATCGGTAACTCACCGACCCGATAGCTCAACTTTTCGCCTTCTTCCCTGCGGCACAGACGCAGTTTGGTGCCTGTCGCAAAGTAAGCGCCCTTGAACAACTCGACAACGAGACCCTTGTCGTCCTTGTCAATGACACTCAGTCGACGCTTCTTGCCGCGTGTATCTTTGAAACGAATCTCATCACCTGGGTGGGCGTACTCAATGCAGTCACGAGGCACCGGAACAATAGCCACCTTTGTACCCTGCCAAACAACGTCGTCCGGAATCAGGCGGATGCGACGCGGCGCGATGATGCGTCCCATTGGGTCTCGTCGCGGCCTGATGCGGGTCACACGAGGACCGGGACGCAGCTCACCCGTGCGGATTTTTGGTCCCGCAAGATCCATGACGATCTTGCAGGGCATCGCTGAAATCTGGCTTGCCTGCCGGATGTTTCTGATCATTGCTTCCCAGGCCTGCTCGTCGTCGCGCGCGCAGTTGATTCGGGCAACGTTCATTCCTGCATCCAGCATCTCCGCAACCAGTGACTTGTTGTCGGCTGCTTCGGACGGCATGGTCACCATGATGCTGACATCGCGGCCCTGTGGACGCTCTCCCAGAATGGCCGTCTTATGCCTGTCGGCGACAGGATTTGCGGGATTCAGCGCACCAGTATCCTCTTGACGCACTGCGAGGTAACGGATCAGGGTCCTGGCACTCTCCTGCAGGTCCGGATGCACTGCAGACAGGTTTTCTGCATACCTTGACTCGAACTCGGCAGCACGCTCGCGAACTGCCGCGAGTTGGCTTTTTTGACGCTCGATATCGACCATAGTCGGCCTCCCGCAAACCCCGTTGTAGAGCATTTTTCGGGCGGAGGCACTTATGGATTCCACCTACTCGACGGCGGCAGCCGGAGTCAGAGGTATTTGGCGTACGCGCTGATGTACTTGGCCGAGTTGTCAGCCGATATGAGTACGGCCTTGCCGCTCTTCGGCAGGTGCGAATGCAGCGCAGCGTGCAATACGGCACCCGTCGTTGGCCCCACCATGATGCCGTCCTTACGCGCGACCTCGATACCCGCCTTGTAGGCCTCTTCATCGGTCACAGAAATGAGGTCATCCAGTAGATCGCGATCGAGAATGGTCGGGAAGTGCTCATCGGGGAGTCCGGTGATGCGCTTCAGGCCCGACAGGTTGTGGTGGCGCGTGGCGGGCTCGACGCCGATAACCTTGATGTTCGGATTCTGTTCCTTGAGGAAACGACCGACACCGCTGATCGTTCCACCGGTCCCAATGCCCGCGAAGAACGTATCGATTTCACCATTGGTCTGCTTCCAGATCTCCGGTCCCGTCGTCCGGTAATGCGCCTCGACATTGAGTTCGCTTTCGTACTGGTTGGGACTGACGTACTTGCCGTTATAGGCCTCACTCTCGACCATGCTCTTAACGACACCACGCGCACCTTCGGACGGGAACAACGGGCACAACTCGTCCTCGACCTCGATCAGTTCGGCACCAAGGAAACGCAACATCGCTTTCTTTTCTTCGGGTGTCCCGCTCGGGACCGCGATTTCGATCGGCGTGCCCTGCGCATTCGCCATGGCCGCGAGCGCGATTCCGGTGTTGCCGGCCGAAGGTTCGACGAGCGCCTGGCCCGAGTCGAGTTGCAGCCCGCGCAGCATGTACAGCGCGGTGCGGTCCTTGATCGAGCCGAACGGGTTCATGCCCTCAAGCTTGAGCAGGACCTCGTATTCTTCATGAGGATTGATCCGCCGACTCAGACGAACCATCGGCGTCGGATTGTGGAGGCTCGGCGCCAGGTCGACGATGCTGTCGTATACCTGATCTGCCGGATCAGACACCGATTTGCGAGAAAAATATTCAAGTGCTACGCCCATGTGCCACAGTCTATGGACGACGCGGCCATAAGCAATGATTCACAAAGGCTAACTAGCTATGCTGTTATTCCCTGAGGTTATAAGCATTCCGTCAGTATTTCACCGTGACGCTGCGAGCGAATGTCGCTGCGCTCACTGATGACCTGGTAGCCGGCGTAGTATTTGAAAATATTACTGACGTAAGTGACGGTTTCGCGTCCGATTCGACGCGCCGCGATGATCTCAACGTTATTGAACCAGATGTTCGGGTCATAGCCATTTTCTTTGGCCTCGCGCCGCAGCCGTGCGACCTTGGCCGGGCCCGCGTTATATGCCGCCAGGGTCAGGAGCCACTGATTCAGGTCGTCAATTCCCTCATCACTGAAATAGCGATCGGCCAGGAAGCGCATGTACTTGGCGCCCGCATGAATGTTGTTGTCGACAGTACTAATGTCGTCAATGCCGACGTTGCGATCGGCAGCCGTTGATGGCTTGATCTGCATGACACCAATCGCGCCGGCGGGACTGCGCCGGTCCTGCCGCAATCCGGATTCCTGGAAGCCCTGTGCCGCCAGCATGAGCCAGTCAAAATCGAATCGCTCGCCATAGTCCTGAAACACGCGGGCCAGCTCTTCTATTTTTTGGGTGTTTTGTCCGGAGTTCGCGCAACGCACACGTGATGCGTCCTTCAGGTAGCGATTGAACGTATCGTTGCCGATCATGCTGCCCTTGCCATACTTGCGAAGGAACTGGTTGATGACCTTCAGCAATTCAGGCGTGTCCTTGCGGGTGGCCCAGGCGATAGAGCCTCCTTCATTGATGACCAGGTCTTCACGGACCGTGATCTCGGGGAAGACGCCGGCCCAAAAGCGCGCCTTGTAGTCGTCCAGTACAGTCATGCCGATCATTCCGGCGTTGACCACTTCAAGCAGATCCTCAGCCTCGAGGAGTTCATCCGCGCGCTTGATGCGCGGCGCCTCGACTCCGGCCTCCTCCATTGTCGCGCCCAGTCGTTGCAGGTGCTCGAAATAGCTACTGGACAGTCTAACAGTGATCTCCAGCCCTGCAAGATTATCAAGTGTTGCGATTTCGGGTGCGGCGGGACCGGTTACGATGACCTCGTTGATGCCAGTCAGAAGTGGCCGACTGAAATTAAATTCAATGGATCGTGCTTCCGTCGGCGTTAGATCCGCCGCTACGAAATCCGCGTGGCCCTTGAGCAGTGCCGGTAATAACTCATCACGACTGACCGGTACGACGACTACGTAGACCTTGATGTTGCGGCGACCGAGTTGCTCGTTGATGTAAGTCTCGAATCGCTGCACGAGTTCGTAGACAGCGCCTTTTGGCTGGCCGTCGTCATAATAGAACTGATACCCGCCATACGGCACCAGCACGCGGATCACGCGCCGCTCAATCAAGTCTTCGTAGTCGCCCTTCCAGGGCGTCCAGATCGCCGAGAAGGGCATCGGCAGAAGCTCGCCCGTGGATGGGTTGACTGGCGCCTCTTCCGCGGACTCGGATTCCTCGACTACCGGCGCCTCGGCTACCTCCTCGACAACGGGCTCTGTTGCTTGTTGCTCCGGCTCGTCCGCCTCGCAACCTGAGAAAACAATAAGGGCGACGAATATCGACAGACAATTCTGAATTCGTGTCATGCGGCAATTCTACTGCACATCGGGTAGGCAGATTCCCTTATCCAAAACTAGCCTCCATTAGACAATACTAATATTCGGGAACCCTGATCCTGATGGGGTTTTACAACTCTCCGAACCTGAGGAAACTGACTATGGACCTCCTCGACTTTGCGCGTGGACCCGCACTCCAGGTCGCAGCCCTGATTTTTGTTGCCGGCCTGATCTGGCGCCTCCTTCATCTCTTCCTGACGCAGAAAAAGACCGACATCTCCGAGGCCCGTCAAAGCGGGTCGGTCGGCGGCGGTTTGCGGGCGATTTTCTCCCGGTTTCGTCACCACGAGCCATTTCGTAAAAGAACGCGCAACGGCACGATCCTGGCTTATACGATCCACATCGGGCTGGCGATTGTCGTTCTCGGCAGCGCACCGCACATATTGTTCATCGAGAGTTTTTCCGGCCTCGGCTGGTCGCCGATGCCGAACGTCGTGATCCATTTCGCGGCTGCCCTGACGCTCGCGGCGTTGTTGACGTCGCTGGGCCGCCGGATGAGTCATCCGGTGCTGAAGATGTTGTCGAACTTCGACGACTACTTCACGTGGCTCGTCACGACACTTCCCGTTGCTACAGGCCTGATGGCCGTCGCGCACGTGGGGGCACGCTATGAGCTGTTGCTGGCAATCCACATACTCAGCTTCAACGTATTCCTGATCTGGTTCCCGTTCGGCAAGTTAATGCACTCATTCATCGCCATTGGCTCACGCTACACGACGGGTGTTACGTTCACCCGCAGGGGGGCCAAGGTATGAGCAAAGTCACAGAAAAATATCCCCTCGATACCAGCGAACAACGCCTGACGGTCAAGGACCCGCACCCACGTCACGATACGCAAGGCGACATGGATGAACATGAGCGCCTGCGACGCGCGATGGCGAATTTTGCCAAGAACATGAACCGCACGACGGCAACCTACATGGAAGCCTGCGTCCATTGCGGTCAATGCGCTGAAGCCTGTCACTACTACGTGGCCACCGAGGATCCGAAGTACACACCGATCTGGAAGCTGGAGATTTTCAAGCAGGCCTACAAGCGCGAGACAAGCCCCTTCGGTTTCTTCTACCGGCTGTTTGGCCTCAAGCGTGACCTCTCAATCGAGCAACTCGGCGAGTGGCAGGAATTGATCTATGACTCCTGCACAATGTGTGGGCGTTGCTCACTGATCTGCCCAATGGGCATCGATATTGCGACCCTGGTCGGCCAGGCACGTCATGGCATGTTCAAGGCTGGACTCATTCCTGACGAACTGCACGAAGTTGCCCAGCGCGCGAAAGAAGAAGGCAGCCCACTTGGCGCCACTGCTTCGGTATTCGAGGACAGGGCCGAATGGATGGCCGATGAGCACGATACCGAGGTCTATGTCGACGAAGACGAGGCAGACATTCTTGTCGCGATGTCGTCCATCGAGATCATGAAGTACCCGAACGCTATTGGAGCAACGGCGAAAGTCCTGAATGCACTGGGAGAGAAGTGGACCTTCCGTACCGAAGGCTACGAGGCAACCAATTTTGGCATGATGGCCGGCAACACTGAATGGCAGAAGGCAGCCACGATGAAGCTGATCAACGCCGCCATCAACTGCGGCGCAAAACTCGTCGTACTGCCTGAGTGCGGACATGCCTACGGCGCATTGCGCTGGCAGGGAGCGGCCATGTACGGCAAGCCGCTGCCCTTCAAGGTGCAACATATCTCTGAGTTCCTTGCTGATGTCATCAGCTCCGGGCGCCTGAAGGTCAAAAAGGTCGATCAGACGGTGACCTTCCACGACCCCTGCCAGGTGGCACGGCGCGGCGGCGCTACGGAAGCTCCACGCGTTGTTATGGATGCCCTCGGAGTGAACCTCAAGGAGATGGCGCCAACTGGCGACTTTAATTGGTGCTGCGGCGGCGGTGGGGGTGTCGTGACAATTCACCGCGCGGACAAGCTGCGCTACAAGGTCTTCGAGCTGAAGATGGAACAGGTCGAGGCAAGCGGTGCGGACACCGTGCTCTCAACCTGCTCTAACTGCCGGCAGAGTTATAACGACGCCAAGGAACACTTCCAGTGGGACAAGGATATGGAGAGCCTGCTGGAACTCGTTGCGGACAATCTCGTCGAATAAACAATCGCGGCTGAAGCCGCTCCTACGGTAGGAGCGGCCCATGGCCGCGATTGTCTATCTGCGCGATGGTTTACCTGTAGGAGCGGCTTGTTGGCCAGGACGGCCTAATGTCCCGAAGCACAAGGATGTGCGAGAGGGACCAGCCGCGACGGGTCTAATGCTTCTGCGTAGAGCCGCCGGGTAGCGCGAAGAACTGAAGTTCCCCGAGTTCACCCTCGAGGGACTCCAGTGGTGCTGCGCCCTCTTCGGTGAGCCTCTGTACCCAGCGATTCGCTTCGGTCATGTAGTGATCGTATAGCTGCGTGCGCAACGGCAGCGTCAAGATTGCGGGCTCACCTGCTTCGCGTCCAAGCGCCTGGTCAAGTGAAAACTGTGGCAGCTCGCAGCAATCCTGCTTGTGCGACCAGGTACCTGTTGCAAGATCAAAATCATACAGGGCGAGGAAGCGATGGCCGTGTTTCGCTAAGAAATTGACAGCATCGATGACATAACTCGCTTCGGCATCATCCATGACCCAGTGCAGGCCAACACGACACCATCCTGGCTTCATACCGCAATGCCCTTGCTGCACGACATTTCGATAGCGCTCTGACGTATCGAGGTCGATATTCAACAGTCGGTGCCCGTACGGACCCGCGCACGAACATCCTGCCCGTGACTGGATACCGAACAGATCATTCAGCAGTGCTGTCGCAAACTTGTGATGCAGGTAGCGACCGCGGTCATCGCGAATATTGAACGACATGATTCCGACCCGGCGTGCAGCATCAGGGTTGCCGAGAATCTCGATGTTGTCATTGTCGCCCCAGCTGGCCAGCGCCCTGCTCGTCAGCTCGTGCTCACGCTTTTCGATAACGTCAACACCGACTCGATCCTTGATTTCAAATACCAGGCCCGCCTTGAGTGTCTGCAGCACACCCGGCGTACCGGCTTTCTCACGCTCTTCGATGCGACTAATGAAGTCCTGATCCTCGGGCCCCACGTAATCCACCGTGCCGCCGGCACTCATACTCGGTGGCAAATCTCGGTGGTAGATGCGCTCGTTGAACACGAGAACGCCGCTCGATCCCGGACCGCCCAGAAACTTGTGTGGCGAAATAAAAATCGCGTCGATCGACGGGTCCTCATCGCCTTGTGGTTTCGGGTTCATGTCGACATCGACATAGGGTGCACAAGCGGCATAGTCGAAACACGCCATGGCACCATACTTGTGCAGCAGGCTCGATATCTCACGAACATTGCTGCGTATGCCCGTTACGTTGGACGCAGCGGAGAATGAGCCTATGCGCAGACGATCCTGGTACTCAGGCGCCTGGAGCAACTCCTCAAGATGCGCGAGATCGATATTCCCGTCGGGTTTCAGGCGCACTTCGACTGTTGTAGCCAGCGACTGGCGCCAGGAAATTTCGTTTGAGTGGTGCTCGTAAGGCCCGACAAACACGATCGGTTGGCGCTGCCCCAGCATTTGTTGGAACGCATCCCGCCCGAATGACTCACCCGAATCATCCAGCATGAGTTCAATGTTCTGGCGCGTGGCCGGAGCCAGTGCAACACCGACGATCTGCTGCAACTTGTCGATGGCACCTGTCGCACCGGTACCGCAGGCAATGATGCGCCCTGATGGCCCGGCATTGACCGACTTCTTAATCGCTTCTTCGGCTTCGTGCAGCAGCTGTGACATGCTGCGACCCGTGATGTCGTCCTCGGTATGCGTATTCGCATAGACGCGCTGCAAACTCTGCAGGTACGACTCGACAAAGCGCAGGCAACGGCCCGACGCCGTGTAGTCGCAATACACCATTAACCGTTCGCCGAACGGGGTCCTGAAGGTCGAATCAACACCAACGATCTGTTGCCGGAGGTAAGCCGGACTCAGTTTCTCGTTACTCAAGCACTGCCTCTTCTATGGATTTCACAATGTTCCCGGGCACGCCCACATTGGCCGTGAAAGCCCGGTAACCGGAATCCCAGAAGTATAACTGCATACGCCACATTTGCCCGTATTGCAGCACCAGCGTTTTGTCGCCGTCCTTGACGATTAGTAGTTCAGTCGGCAGGGCCGCAACATGATCGACACCCGGGTACGGTGAAAGGTCACTCTTGCCCTCTTTGCGGAAGCGCGAATTGATGCCGATCATCTTGTCTTCGATGTAGGGGTTCGTCAGGCCAATATGCACAACATCATCGCGTAGGCGGATGTTCGACACGATCGTCCAGCCATCGGCCTCATCCGCGCTGGCGGCATTGCCACCGCCAAGCTTCGCGACAACCTTATCGACAACCGCATCGAAATTGTCGGCCGTGTCCTCAAATATCGGCAACTGACTTTCGTCCCAGGTTCTGAACTTCGCCATCATCTTGGCAGGTCCGTCGCCGTTGAAGCCGCGATACTTCTTTTCCTTCCTGAACGGCGCGGTTTGCACGCTGACAATGTTGCCCGGGATTGCACTTACCAGGTCGCGCATTTGCTCCGCGACATCACCGGCTGTCTTCACCAGCGCATGGTAGTTTTCCGACTCAGCAAAAAAGATCATTGCGTGAGGTACAGGGTTTGCCATATTCACGAACGTGTTCTGCTCTTCTCCTGAGGTGAACACTGCAATCCGCAATAGCTGCGCAGACACCGTGCGTGGCGATTCGCCAGCGGCAGCATCAAGCAAGGCTGGAGATGTCAGGACGTACAACGTGGCCTGATGCGCGCCACCAGGAACGGTTACGACATGGGTGCCATGCAATTGCAGATCCGATCCGCCGATTGCTTGCTCAAGTGCTTCATTGGTTTCAGAAAACGAGGCCGAAGACTCAAGAATGGTCTCGAAGATGCCGATGTCATCATCGGCAAAAGAAAGTGGCGCCCAGGAGATGAGCGCCACAA
>WTCH01000310.1 GCA_013138675.1 Woeseiaceae bacterium
GTCATTCCGTTGTCGAGCAACGATTGTCTGGAGATCGTGTCCTTGGCGGCGAAACGGCCGTAGAGTGATTGCCCCAGGAATCCTTCCAGCATCCACCCTATGCCGAGCGGAAACTGGCTAAAGCCGAGATACATGGCTTTTTTCTGCGCGGGTGCAATATTGCCGAGATACTCGGAGCTCTTCGGACTCGACAGCATTTCACCGAGCGAGAAGCAGACAATTGCTGCGACGATTATCCAGACAAAGTTGAATCCGCCAATGATCAGCAGGGCCGCGGCGGCGAGAAAGGTGCCCAGCGCCATCGAATTGGTCGCCTTCATCAGGCCACTCCAGCCCGCCACGATAAAACAGAAGAACATGATCAGCATCGCGTTGATGTTGACGAGGCCCTCCGGTTGGATACGTTGCCCATCCTGGGTCATGCCAAGGAAGAAGATCCAGAATCGATTGTCAGTGCCGTTTTCGCCAAACAGGTCACGAACCATAACCGACGTGTCGACCCAGTCCCTGAAATACAGCGGGCCAACATCCCAGAAGGCCATGAGCATGAACCAGAATCCTGAAAACAGCACCATGTACCACAGCATGATCGGTCGCATGACTTCCTTGAGGCTGTCGCGCCACAGGCTCGATTCCTGAATTTTCCCCGAACTGACCTTGGCGCGATGCGCTAGCCGCTCCTCCTTGTCGACTTCCTTGTAGGTAAGCAGCAGCAGGAAGTTGAGCGAGATAATTGCGGCACAGGCATAGAACACATGCGACCATTCCAGTTGCCGCAACTGCGCCGCAAGCAGGGGGCCAATGAACCCGCCGATGTTCACGGTCTGGTAAAACACGCCCCACGCCATCGAGCTGTTCTGCCGGTTCGTGGATTTGACGATGGTCGCCTGGATGCCAGGTTTGAAAATGCCGGTACCAAACGCGAGCACCATCGCGCCAGCCATGAAACCCCAAAACGAGGGGAACCAGGCCATAAGCAGGTAGCCGAGAATCTTGATTATCGTCGAGGCAAATATCGTTTCCTTGTAGCCGACCCGGTCAGAAATGCCACCGGTCAGTACGGGCACGAACGATTGCACGGCCGCCCAGAAGAAGAAAATGATGCCGACATCGTCTCCGGTCAGCCCGAGACCGCCATTCGACTTTGCATCCGTGGCGTAGAGGCTGGAAACCTGGCGAACACCGTAATAGGCAAGGCGTTCGACCATTTCCATGCCACCGCAAATCCAGAAGACATAAGACAGGCTGCCCAGCGCCGCCACGATGCCTAGTTGCTTGACGTCCTTGGCGCTGGTGGTGTGTGATTCGAGATCGGAGTTGGCCATACGTGTGCCTTTCTGTCTTGTTGTTTTGCGGCATTCTAACAGGGTAATGTACCGAACTTTCCAGGTTGCTCGCTGACTAACTGAGCACAATCAATGATCAACGGGACAGGCGAATGAAAAAGTCGCTGCTAATCGGTCTTTGTTTTGCGTTTCTTTACGCCTGTGGTGGCAGCGGCGGAGGCAACAATGCACCGCCGGTAGCTGGCCCAACACCGGCCGAGCTACTTGCCGCGGACTTACAGGGTCTGTCTCTGGATGACTTGTTTTCGCAGTCGTTTCAGGCATTGATAATCAGATCTCCTGAAACCATCGTCTGGCGATCGCTGACCAACGTCTACCCACTCGGTGTGGCTGAGCTCGATAATTTAACGGAAGATTATCGCCGCGACACGTTTGCAATGTACCAGGTTGTGCTTGATGCACTGCGGACCTACGACCGCGCGGCGGTGGATTCCGAGGGTCAGATCAACTACGACATGTATGAGTGGTATTTGCAGGACGTGGTTGATCAGCTCGAGTTTTACTTTTACGACTTTGCCGCAACTTACTCGATCTTCGGCACTCAGGAAGACACCCGGCAATTGTTCACGGAAGTGCATCCGCTGGCGACCCTACAGGATGCTGAAGACTACATTGCGCGGCTTAATCGCGTCGGAACAAAATTTTCGCAGTTATCCCAACACCTGCAGTTGCAGCGACAAAATGGCGTGGTAGAGCCAGCTCTGACCATGCAGGTTGCCATCAACCAGGTATCAGCGATTGCGTCAGGCAGTACAAATTCCAATCTCTATTACAGCAACTTCGCCACGAAGCTTGCGAGCATACCGGGACTTACTGATGCACAACGCGCCGATCTCGACGATCGGGCGTTTACGGCCGTCAATGGCGTTGTCCGTCCCGCCTACCAGCAATTACTAAACACACTGCAGAACCTCCTGAATAACGCGCCGCCGATTATTGGCGTTGGCCAGTACAGCCGCGGCAGTGAGTATTACGTTCATAAACTGCGGCACCATACGACGAGCAGTCTGACAGCGGCTGAGATTCACCAACTCGGTCTCGATGAACTCATACGGATACAGGCGGAAATGCGACTGATATTCGATCAGTTGGGTTACCCGCAGAACGAAACCTTGCAGCAGCTATTCGCGCGCGTTGCTTTGGACGGCGGCGTCATTCCCGCGGCGAATGTCTTGCCGACCTATGAAGCGATCATTGATGCAGCTGAGCTGCGTCTTGACGAGGGATTCGATATTTTTCCCTCAGCGGATGTCGTCGTGGTGGCGGATGATTTTGGTGGTTATTACATCGCCCCATCATTCGATGGTTCGCGGCCTGGTGCATTTTACGCGGGCACTACGACTGATCAGCCGTGGTTCCAGATGCGGTCATTGGCGTATCACGAGTCGGTTCCCGGCCACCACACCCAGATCGCGATCGCCATGGACCAGGACGTGCCAGTATTTCGCAAGATCGCGAGAGTGACCGCTTTTGTCGAGGGTTGGGCGCTCTATGCGGAGCGCCTGGCATGGGAACTTGGCTGGCATGAAAACGATCCCTATTCGAATCTGGGGCGCCTGCAATACGAAGCACTGCGCGCTTCACGGCTTGTCATGGACACCGGTATTCACAGCATGGGATTGTCCTTTGATTGGGCCTGGCAATTCAATGTAGTCAATATCGGCGCCACTAACGGCTCATCACAGAGTGCCGCAGGGCGCTACAGCGTGTTGCCCGGTCAGGCGACGGCCTATATGGTTGGCATGCTACAGATCCTTTCGGAACGGCAACGTGCGATGGATGCGCTTGGAACGCAGTTCAACCTAAAGGCGTTTCATCGCGCACTGTTATCGAATGGCGCAGTGCCTTTGGCGGTAATGACCACAGTCGTCGATCAGTACATCGCGGAGACGCTAGCCGCTCCTTAGAGGATGCTAGCATCCGGGTCGCGGTTGGGACGTCCTTTCCCGGGGGGCCGCTGGCGCTGCGGATTGCGTGTCGCATTGCCTTCCTGACGGCGTTTTTTCATGGTGGCACGTTCTCCGTCAGACATGTTTTCTCGACGCTGGCGCATGGCCTGGCGCTCTTCATCGCTCATTTTCTCTCGTTTTTTAGCGTGGCGCGCATCGCGCTGGGCCTGGCGGGCCTCGTTCGTCACCTGGTTCTCGTCCGTGGCTTCCTGGGCCTGTGCGCTGCCAAAGACAAACAGGCAGGCGCTCACCAACAGCAAGGTTTTCTTCAAAGCGTGCATCAAATACTCCCAATTCGTTGTCGTTACCATTGATAACGCGGCAAGAATCGCGGGGTTGACAACTCTAAACAGAATGAGTATTCTGATTCGCATGGTTAGAACACGCACATTTGATCCGTCGACGACGCTGTCCACAGCGGTAGATCTGT
>WTCH01000115.1 GCA_013138675.1 Woeseiaceae bacterium
ACTGGAGCGCCGAGTTTCGTGTTAAGACCGTCGAACTCCTCCCAGGCTTCGATATGCTGAACACCACTTTTCAGGCCGCGCAGGTTTGCTGATATCTCGGCCCAATCGTTACCGATAGGCGAGTACGCACCAACGCCCGTAATTACCACACGTTGTGTCAACACATTCCCCCATTGAGGGAGATAACCTGTCGTGTGATGTACCCGGCATCTGGCGAGCACAGAAACGCAACAAGTGCAGCAACCTCTTCGGGTTGGCCCAAGCGGCGCGCTGGAATAGCTTCAAGTATTTGTTCGAGTGGCAGGTCGTCAGTCATTTCAGATTCAATAAGCCCCGGCGCGACACAGTTGACGGTTATTTTTCGCTTCGCGAGTTCGACAGCAAGCGCTTTGCTCGCACCGATGATTCCCGCCTTTGATGCGCTGTAATTGACCTGTCCGCGATTGCCCATCAGGCCAGACACAGACGAAATGGTGACGATACGGCCCGGCTTGCGCCGCCGCAGCATCGGCAACACGACGGGATGCAGGACATTATAAAAGCCATTGAGATTTACATCGATTACCTGTCGCCAGTCTTCCTCGGCCAACATCGGAAAGGCGCCGTCTCTTGCAATGCCAGCATTGCAAATCATGCCGTAGTACGCGCCATGCTTGGCGATATCTTCCTCGAGCGCGGTGCGGGTTTCTTCCGCACTTGACACATCAAAGGAGACAACGCGACATTTTCCGCCTGCGTTGATAATTTCTTCCCGGGTTTCTTCAGCACCTTGTCTGTTCTTGCCGTAATGAACGGCAACTTCATACCCGTCTGCTGCGAGCCGAACTGCGATTGCCCGGCCTATTCCCGAGCTCGCGCCGGTGACGAAGATGTTTTCCAGCGAGTCATTCATCGAGTTTCTTCTCTTGAGGTATTTCCAGCACTGCGAGATTTGCCTGGGCGATACTAGCGCCATTCAACAAAATACAGCACGCAAAAGACCCCATGCCTTGTGAATCGCGGACTAGCTCCTGACACGAACTCTGATAGGTTACCCCAGGCTCAAACCAGGCCACCGAACATTCATAGTGCCGCGTCCCCAACAAGTAGCCCTGCGGTGGCGCTAATCCCTGGGCGCGGGCTCGTGCACCCGCATGCACGGCGACGCATTGTGCCATGTATTCGACGCCAGCATACGACGGCACGCCGGCGCCAGGATGAAGCATCTGGAAATCGTCGCCTATACACCACTCGCAGGTCGCCGACTCCTCGTCAATGTCGACAAGACGGTCAACGAACAACATTGGTTCGCGATGCAACACGAAGGACCTGGCCGGCATACCGATCATTGATCGCAGATTCACGGCGGTAGTCTCAGTGCTCATTCAGCCAGCAGTTTTCCGCAGCTCAGCCAGTTTCTCGTCAACATTGTCGAGCAAAATTTGCGGTGCGCCCAGGGTCAGTTCCAGAGTCTCTGCATCGACGGGGACCTGGATGGTCCTGGCTCGCGTCAGAATAGCCCCGTTTTCGTCTTCGATTTTGTAATCCAGAACGAGTCTCATTTCCCACTCTCGAAGACACGCGGTTACGCTGACGAGCTGATTGAGGGTCAGCGGCCGTACATATCGCACAACTGAGTCAGCAACAGGCCAGAGCAGCCCGGACGCCTGCATGCTTTCGTAGCTGTAGCCAACGGACTCGAGCAGTTCGCAACGAGCCAGTTCGAAGTACTGAAAATACCTTCCATGCCAGACCACATTTGCAGGGTCCAGATCAAAAAACGGTACGCGAATTTTGACATTGGCGGTCAGGCAATTTGAGAAGTTGCTACTAATCATCGTCCTGCAACCTGTCGGATTGAGGTTTCGTGGGGTCTTGTGGCCCCCAAAAATCATAGAAATTGAACCATTGCAATGGCGCTTGCCGAATCTGCCTTTCGAGCGCCGTCGCAAACTTCTGCACCTCTTTATCATAGTTACGGCGCTTATTCTTGCGGGATGGCCGAATTTGCTCGGCAAATAGCTCCATATTGAGGTGATATTGCCCCTGTTTGCGGAAGCAGTGCAGCAAGTAGACCGGGCATCGAAGCAAGTTGGCAAGAACGAACGGGCCGATCGGGAAGTTCGCTCTGTCACCGAAGAATGTTGCAGCGCTCACCTTGTCATGGCTATGCACCGGAACACGGTCGCCGGCGATTAGCACCCATTCTCCATTGGCGACTTTTTCTTTGAGTTGCAAGGCAAGATCAAGGTCGAGATCTGTTACACGCATGAGATTTACACGAGATTGCGACGCGGAGGTTCGCATTAAAGTTGCGAACTTCTCGGCGTGTTTGTCGTGTAGCAGAATATTGACCGCGACATTTCCGCGGTTGATACCAACGCTGCGAGAGTATTCAAGATTGCCAAAATGCGACCCAATAATCAGAATCCCTTTGCCCGACTCGACCAGGGCGGCATGAGACTCTCTTACCTCGGGGTCCATATTGATACCTTCTGGTGGCTCCATCCATGCAAGGTACTTGTCCAGAAGTGCCTGACCAAAAGTGAAAAAGTGGCGAAATGACAGCCACAAGACCGGGCCGGAGCTGAGCAACTCCGGGTGCAGTCTTTTGACCCTGCGAATATAGTCTATGGATCCCTTTCTGGCCTCGGACCTGCGTACAAAAAAGTAGGACATAACTGGCACGAGTACGATATTGAAAGCGGTCCTACCAAGCCTGTTATTGACCCAGACCATGATGCGCAAGCCTGTCAGTGCTCCAGCCTCGCCGATCGACGCCCAGTGACGGCTCATCGCGGTGCTCTTTTCTTGTTTGCAACGCGGCGGCGTCGAAGCAGTGCAGGCAGCCGTAGCAACATGCCGGTGATGAGTCTCGTATGCATCCACGATATTTCGATATTGTCGCGCAAATAGCGAAAATGCGACTTGCCGCCTTCCGGGTAGCGAACATTCACAGGAATGAATTTCAGAGGGATGTTGTCCCAAACAGCGCGGACGAGAATTTCGGAATCAAAGGCCATGCGCTGGCCGAGGCGATTGTTGTCAATTATTTCCACCACCGATTCAAGCGGGTATACGCGTAGTCCGCACATTGCGTCTCGGATCTGGGTGCTCAGAGACTCCAGCCAGCAAAACCACAAGGTGATGAACCTGGCGAAGAACCGTAATTTGGAGATGTCATCCGCAAATTTGGGTTCGCCACAGATCAGGTAGCTCGGGTTCTTCTCGGCTTCTCGGCGAAAGCCTTCAATCGCCGAGGTGTCGTGTTGGCCGTCAGCATCCAATTGCAGAGCATGTGTAAAACCAGCCTTGTGTGCTGCACGCAGGCCGGTCATAACGGCACCGCCTTTGCCACGGTTCAACTCCTGTCTGATCAGGGTTGCCTCGTTGGCATATTCGTCCAGCAGGCGTCTGAGCGCGGTAAACGACTCCTCGGAACTCCCGTCATCAACCACTATGAGCGGCATCTGGTGTGCGACCAATTTCGGCAATATCGCGTGAAATTGCGGCACGTGATCGTAGTGGGGAATAACGATACAGATCATCATGCAGGTTTTTCGTCGAACAAGAGGCGGCCCTCGGAGTTCTTCGTCGCAGCGCTGCAAAACTCAAACTGAACCTCAAGTGGGCCGCGTCTCGTGACTGTCAGGATTAACTCCTGAGGGGGAACCACGATGTTCTTGAATTTCAGCCGTTTGATCTCCCTCGGTACAGATTCAAAGGCGAAACACGCCTGGGCAACCTGAACTGCCCAATGCAATTGCACCACGCCAGGCAACACTGGTTGGGAGGGGAAGTGACCGCGGAAGCAGGCAAGATCTGGTGAGACATCCAGGCGTGCACAAACATTCGATTCGTCCCCGGTCAGCGTCATGACCCGAGGAAACGAATGATCTGCATCGGGCAGGCTGATCAGCCGACGGTCGATGTCGAAATCTTGCATTGGGTAGCTTCGATAGGTCCCCTGCGAGGGACTATTAGACTTAGTCGATACCCGGTTGTCCAGACGAACACCGAGTCACTGGGCCGTTAGTGCGTTCAGCACGTCTCCGATCGTCCTGACGTCCTTGAAATCCTCGGGCGGAATCTTTTTGCCGGTCAATTCCTTGAGCTGTACCAACAAATCGACAGCATCGATACTGTCGATTTCGAGCTCGTCGTAGAGATTCGCCTCCATGGATATGGCCGCTGCATCCACTTCGAACTGGTCGATCAGGATTGATTTAATCCTCGAATAGAGTTCTTTACTGTCCATGTGCGAATCTTATGATAGTTCGGTGCTAAAAAGCGATACAAGCGCATCATTTAGAGCATGTCTTGCGTGCCGCCGGGCAAGGCGGCCGCCAACAACCTGCTCGACGGGCATTGGCGGCAAGATTCTAACATTGAAATGCGGGCGGATCGCGGGAATGCTATACCAGGGTTCGTGCTTTGCGAGGAATCGTGGCCTGCAGTCGATTATGACGGGCAAGATCTGGGCCTGGGAACGGATGGCTACTTCGGCTGCGCCAAGCTTGAATCGCAACGGCCGATCGATTGTTGACCGCGTGCCCTCTGGAAACAGCAACAGGCTGGCCCCGTGTTGCAGCCTTTCAACACACTCGTTGAGCAAATCGGATGGCTCGCGGTTGGAAATATAGTTGGCCGTGGTGACAGATGCCCGCATGAACGGGTTCCTGATAACCGCCTCTTTAACCACACAGTCGACCTGTGGAAGCACCGACAGAAGCAATACGACGTCGATCAGTGTCGGGTGATTGGCAAGAATCAGCTGGCCGCCGACAGGATCCCTGTTTTCCATGCCTGTGACATTGAACGAAAACACGCCTAAATTGCTGGCGGCCCACATAAATGCGCGAAATATGGCGGCAATGAGTTTCCGTGCGGCGACTTTTCGGGTGTTCGGATCACGCACGAACAGGAAGAGGAACGGAAATACGAATAGGCTCAGCAGAAGGCCGATCGAACCAAAGAAAAACCACATGAATGAGGAACCGATAAACCGCCAGGCAAGGTCAACGTATTTCATATGCGAAGGTTCAGGGCAATACCGGTAATGAACTGTTCATTGGTAGGGCAATTCCGGGACGCTCAAGTTACATTTATTATACAGTACGCACCGAAAGTGGATTGTCCCACAGGGTTCTCGCGGTCCCGCGAGTGAGTCTTAGATTATGCGATTAGCGATTGGAGCTTATACGGCAACGTCGGCCGCCGGTGTCGGTCTGCAGGCATTGCGGGATTCGATCGACAACCGACAATCGGGACTGCGCCGCAACGACTTGCAAAACTGTGATATCGACACGTGGATCGGTCGTGTGGATGGAGTTGAGGACGTATCGCTGCCCTCGCACCTGGATCATTTGTTCAGTCGCAACAACCAGCTGGCCTGGTTTGGTCTGCAACAGGACGGCCTGCTGCAGAGTATTGCGCAGCTCGCAGATCGTGTAGGTCCGGATCGGGTTGGTGTCATCATGGGGACCAGTACCTCGAGTATCGGCAGGACCGAGGAGGCATTCACGTGCCTGCTGCCTTCGGGTCAGATTGCTGAGGAATTTCAGCAACAAGAGGTCCACAGCCTGCATTCACCGGGATTTTTCGTGGCAGAGGCAACGGGACTCACCGGGCCTGCAATTACAATTAGTACGGCATGCTCCTCCAGCGCCAAGGTATTTGCATCTGCGTACAGATGGATCAATCACGGGTTGGTGGATGCAGTACTCGTTGGAGGTGTGGATAGCCTGTGCATGAGCATTCTGTATGGCTTCCATTCACTGGAACTCGTGTCGCCAGAACTATGTCGTCCGTTTGATCGACGCCGCAATGGAATCAATATTGGAGAGGGCTGCGGATATGCACTGGTGGCACGCGAAGACCTGCTGCCCGATGCTCAATTCGCATTGCTCGGTTATGGCGAAAGCGTTGATGCCTATCACATGTCACATCCGCACCCAAAGGGCGAGGGTGCTGTGATCGCCATTGATCGGGCGCTTGAGCGGTCCAAGCTCACCGCAGACAGTATCGATTACGTCAATTTGCACGGCACGGCCAGCCAGGCCAACGATCGTACCGAGGCGCATGCATTGGCACGGAGGTTCACTGACAAGACCCTGGTCAGTTCTACCAAGGCCTGGACAGGCCATGCCCTGGGTGCCGCCGGAATTCTGGAGGCGATCATCACTTTGGAGGCTATGCGTAGTGGCATCAACCCGGGCACACTCAACTGCGGGCAGCCGGATCCCGAACTGGCTTTCCCGGTGCTCACCGACAATGTCAGTCAACCCGTTCGCTTCGGTATGACCAATTCATTCGGCTTTGGCGGCAACAATGCTTCGCTGATTTTTGGACAGATGAATGACTGATGTCGACGTCGTCGGGCTGGGTGTGTGGAGCGAGAGCTTTTCGAACTGGGAAGAATTTTGCCACGTTCTCAGGGGTGGCTCGGCCGAAACAGGTCGTACATTGAAGCCACAGGCGATTGCACCGAATGAGCGGCGCCGGGCACCGCTATCGGTCAAAATGGCTGTTGAGGTTATGGACCAGGCGTGTCGCATGGCTGCGCTCGAGCCCGCCACGGTCGCGACGGTTTTCGCCTCGGCGTTGGGGGACATGCATATCACGGAATACATGTGTCGCACGCTGGCGGACGCTCCGCAGGCTATCTCACCAACCCGATTTCATAATTCTGTGCACAATGCTGCAACTGGCTACTGGTCGATTGCGACTCAGTCGCACTGTCCGTCCAGTGCGGTTTCGGGATATTCGAATTCCGTATCAATGGCTATTCTTGACGGTGCGATACAGGCGGTCGAGGAGCAAATCCCGGTCCTGGTGACTGTACAGGAAGTCGCTACAGCGCCGGCATTCAAATCGGTGTACGAATGGACTCAGCCGTTCTCTGCCGCCATGCTTCTGAGTCCAGTCGGCATGTGTTCATCGAACATTGCATCATTGCGCCTCAATGCGTCAGGCAACCTGGTCGAGCCGCCACAACTGGAAGATATTCCTGGAATCGACCTGTCAGGTAATCCTGCTGCCAGGTTGTTACCTCTCCTGATTGCGATTGCCGAACAACGCAATGCAGACGTGCAGCTTCCCCTTTCGCGGGGATCGTCGCTTGCGATATCTATCGACGTCGGCTGCCAAGCCAGGCAATCAGAAAGCTAGCGGCGGAACCCGTAGCGACGGTAAGCCCGATAAACTTCAATACCGGTATTGATGATGCGGCCAGGACCCCGAAGGCAAGTGTCGTCGATGCTGCACAGGCAAGCACACCTTTATCCGTTGCGTGTCGTTGAGACGCGGACTCAGAGCGGCTCAGGAACAGCGCATAGTCAAGCCCAAGCCCGAGAACGAGCAACAGTGCAACGAGGTGAATTACCGTCATGCTGCCATGCACGGCGGTAACGACCGCAACGGTCGTGGCGAGAGCTGCCGAGACTGTCAAACCTATCCATAGCGTCTGGCGAAACTGTCCACGAACGAACCACAACAAGAAGATGATGATGATCGCCGCGACGAGAATTGTGTTGCGGGCACCAGCGCGATAGTCGCGCATCAACCCTGTAGATGAGGCTTGCAGATCAACGAGCTCAGCCTGTATGCCCCACGATTGAACCTGGTCGTACAGACGTTTTGCATCCGGTTGCACAAGTGACACGAGTGACACCCAATTCTCGTCCACCCGAAGCAAATGCGCGCCCAGCCACGAGCGCAGCGGCGTGCCAGCAAATTGATCGGGTACCAGTGGCGGCAAATACTTCGCGGCCTGAGCATTTGCGGCAAACGGTTCGAACGCGTCCGTGCGGAACGGTGTGCCAGCGAGTGCGTAGTCCAAGTTCGTGCGTAGAACTTCGGGGCTCGGTATGGCTTCTCTGCGCCGCCGTTGATCCTCCTGGCCCGGGAGTATCTGGCTTACGGACTGCCAACCCCCCAGCAGGTCGTCCTCAACAGCCGTTGCCAGCAATTTGTCGATTGCGGCGCTACGCTGCAGCAACGCCTCAAGAGAGTCGTCGTGTATCACCAGTTGGTAACGCAAATCAGGAGTAACAGCGGCAGAGCGCAGAGCGCGATCCGCCTGCAGTCGGGATACCGGAACCGGGCTCAGGCTCGACAAATTGTCATCCCATAGCCCCGTTTGGGAGTTGTGCATAATCGCAACTGCGGCGACAAGCAGCACCATGATGGCGCCAATCGGTCGAAGCAACGGCACGAGTGGCTCCTCTTTACTATCGCTCTGGGCTGGCCGTTGTTCTGCAAGCAGTAACGGCAGCCATG
>WTCH01000097.1 GCA_013138675.1 Woeseiaceae bacterium
TACGCCAACGCGAAACAGGCACTCGCTAGCGGTAACAAAAAAACTGGCAAAACTAACGTTGCGCCAAACCGATCGATCGCTGCTCCTGTCAACAACGCGAAGCCAACGGTCGTCAATGCCATAACCAACAACGACGTGGCGAAAAGCTGTGGCGGCCAGTCATGCAATGCCGTCAGGTAGTTCTGGTGATAGAAAATCGTTGTCCCGATGAACGCAGGAGCCAGCACACCCGTGAGGAGTATCCAGAATATCGGGTCCCTCAGGACTTCGCTTCGCGTCCAGCTACGCACCTCAGGCGACCTCTTTTTCTCCGTTGACAGCTGCCCATGAGGTACGCGCGGCTTGCGATAAGCCCAATAGGCAAACGGAAGGCCAATGACAAGCAGTGCGACGGCGGCGGCGACCCAGCCGACACGATATCCGTAGGCGATCGTTATCGCTGCAAATGCCAATGGGATCGTAGCCTCGCCACCCTGGTGGCCGAGCACGACAAGCGATACTGCCCGGCCCCGCTCCGCAACAAACCATCGCCCGGTCGTGGTCAGCGCTATGTGCGTCATCATTCCCTGGCCGAACAGCCGCAACAGAAAAACGGCCGCGACAAGCATTGGCACCGAGGATGCGTAGCCCGCCAGTAACGACGCCCCGGCAAGAACAGGTGCTACCAGCGCGACAATGCGATGGGCCTGTACAACGTCCACCAGCCTGCCAACAAACGGAAGACAAAGCGCGCTCGCCAGCGTTGCAAACATGTAGAGCCGCCCGAACTCGCCGTGGCTCAGCCCGAACGCGGCCTGCCATTCTGAAACAGACGCAGATATGAAATACGTTTGTCCAAGACTGGAAAAGTACGTGAGCATGAATCCGCCGGCGATCCAACGGAAGTTGTGCTTTATGAATACGAGCATGGAGTGCTTGTCTGACTACCCTTTCTCGTCAAAGAACGTGCCCGGGGAGATTCTCGAGCAGAAAATGCTTCGCATTCTCGCCCATAACCTTTCGCATCTCTTCCTCGGAGAAACCGGATTGCAGCATGACCTCCGTTAGTACGGATAACTCACTGGTGTCGAACGGCGCGTGAACAGTGCCATCGTAGTCGGACCCAAGCGCAACATGATCCACGCCAAGGAGTTCGATCGCATAACGGATGGATCTGACGATTCCTTCAGGACTCGCGTCGCACACTGCCGCGTCCCAATAGCCGATACCAATCAGCCCACCATTCGATGCGAATTTTTTCATCAATACATCGGACAGGTTGCGTTCCGTGTCGCAAATGCCTTTGAGCCCACCGTGTGACAAGATGACGGGCGCAGATGATAACGCCAGAACATCTTCAACCATTGCCGGCGATGCATGCGCGACATCGATAATCAGATTGAGTTCATTCGCGCGCCGAATGACGGATTGGCCGAAGTTATTCAGGCCCTCGCCACTCGTTCCGTGCAGCGAGCCACCCAATTCGTTGTCGAAAAAATGAGTCAACCCAATGATGCGTAAACCCTGCTCGAAAAGTCGATCGAGGTTCTCGATATTACCCTCAAGCGGGTGTGCGCCCTCAATAAGATACAAACCCCCAATCGCCAGCTCGCCCTTCGCGCGGCGTTCAATCAGGTTCTCAAGGTCCTGCTTGCTTTTGATCACAACCAGGTCACTGTCTTGCGCTACTGCATGCAACTTGTCGAGTTGGTACGCTGCCCGCTCGTACAGGCTCAACCAGGTGCGCGGTGGCCACATTGAAGCAAGCGCGAGCAATGTGATGTCATCCGAGCCGGATGTGTTGCTCGAATAGTTGAGATTCGCCGGGCTTTTCGTGGTGGCACTAAAGACCTGCAGCGCAACATTGCCGGCCTTAAGTCGCGGCACATCCATATGCCCGATGCTGGATTCTTTCGTCAGGTCACGTTTCCACAGCAGCGAGTCGGAATGAAGATCAACGACAAACATGGACTCGTGCAGTCGCCGTGCGTCATCGCTGATAGTGTAAGCCTGATGCGGCAGAACAATGTTCATTGACGCCTCGACCTTGCCCGGCAAGACCCAATGGACATAGGCGAGGCCCAGTACCGCCAGGAGTCCGACAACAATGAGTATGCGTTTCATTTTAGCCAGGCTAGAGCTCGCCAAATACGATCTCACCGTCAACAATGGTAGCAACAGGGCGGATGTCCTTGATTTCGTCCACGGGCACGCTGAGATAGTCTCGATCCAGGACCAACATATCAGCGAGCAATCCCGGCTTGATCGCCCCGAGCCTCATCTCCTGGAACAACAGGTAAGCATTTGAGCGAGTATGGGCGATCAGGGCCTCCTCACGAGACAGGGTTTGACGCGTCACCACATCGCCATTCAGTGCCTTGCCACTCACAGCCCACCAAAGCGTGACGAACGGATTAATTTGATTGGCCTTGGTTCCGTCAGAACCCAAACCGAACGGGATGCCACTTTCCTGCACCTGGCGCAGCGGTGGCATCTGATAGCTGGCATCGCCAAATTTGTCTTCAATTGCTGCCCGATTTCCCAGTACCGGAGTGCTGCGAAGCTGCAGATTCAACCCCAGGTGCCGCGCACGCTCGAATTGCGTGGGGCTGATATTGTCGGCGTGAGTAATGGTCCAGCGCAGATGCCGCATTGGATATTCCTGGTTTACCTCTTCGAACGCGTCGAGCAACACGTCGATCGTCTGAGGCTGCATTGCATGGGTTTGCACGGACCAACCACCCGCAGCAGCGGCCATCAGGACTTCTTTGCCAACAGCGATATCATCTTCGGAGGGCGTGACATGGTTGAGATTATTGTCCCAGTGAAACGGCCCATAATAGATTTCGCCGACGGCAAGCAGGTCGATAGCCGCATTGCCCTGAAATGGCTTGCTTGCCTTAATGCGTTCAATGAACTCCCTTGCCTGCTCTGGTCGTCTTGGAATATCGCCATTCAGCGTGTGAAACACCCGAACAGGAATTCCTTCGCTTGCCGCCATCTGCCGAATTCGCTCATAACTCTCCTGCTTAATTCCCATACCACCCGGATCGTAAATAGTCGTCAGGCCTATACTGTTCAGAAAGGTCATTGACGTCTTGATTGCCGCAGCCTGCTTTTCAGCAGCAACCGGCGGAAAACCGGCTATGGCCTGACCGATCATCGCGAATCCACCATTCAAACGCCCTGTTAATCTGCCCTGGTCGTCACGCAACACATACGATGCCAGCCCCTCGGCTTTTTCCTGTTCATGCTTACTGGCGCTTAAGGGAATTCCCATCGCGTTAAACCAGACCGTGTTGCCATAGGCATGGTCATAGACGGACTGGATAAACACCGGCCGGTCTGTCGAGATTGCATCCAGTTCTGCCAGCGTGAAGTCACGTTTGCTGTCGCTGAACTGACTCTCCGCCCAACCACCCAGTGACATCAACCACTCCCCGGGAGGCAGTTCGTCCGCCTTGGCTTTTAGTACTTCCAGGGCTTTGGACCTGCTGGTCACGCCATCGAGGCGAGCATCATTGGGCCAGTATTCTGTCGCTCGTACTACATGATTGTGGTTGTCTATCAGGCCAGGTATCACCGTGCGGCCCTGCAGATCCAGCACGAGCGTGGAGTCGCCTTTTAAGGAACTGATCTCCTGATTGCTGCCAACGGCTTGTATGGTGTTGCCGCGAACCGCCACCGCTTCTTCAATGGAAAAGAAATCGTCAACAGTAACAATCTTGCCATTGAGGTAAATGGTGTCGGGCGCCTCTTGCGCGTGGCTATTAACAAGTGAGGCCAGCAAAACCAGAGCAGACAGACCAACCAGGATATTTCTCATTACGTTCTCCATACTACGCACATGGTGTCACTGTTCAGTGACCGAGAACCAAATCCTAAACTCCGCTCCCGGCTCTGCGTTAATCATATCCACATTGCCATTCATCGCTAATGTGAGTTGATGCACAATCGCCAACCCGATTCCGGTCCCAACTGTTTCTCGCGTCAGTTCGGACTCTGAACGGTAAAAGAGTTCGAATATCTTTTTCATTTGATCTTTCGGGATTCCTGGACCGTAGTCTCGCACTGAGAACAAGATCCGACCATCTTTGGAGAGTTTGCTGCTCACCTCGATAACTTTGTTCTCTGCCGCCTTGGAGAACTTGATAGCGTTGTCCACCAGGTTGATGATGATCTGCGCGAAACAGTCCTGATCTATGCTAATCGTAGCTTGATCTGCGTCATTAAATGTTTGGAACCTGAGCTCAAAACCTGCGCGCTTAATCTGATTTGAGATCTTGGATTCAGTGTTGCTCATCAGGTCGACGACCTTTGTTGGCTTGAGATCGAACTGCGGTTCATTTCTCGTGATTTTCGCGAGTCGCAAGACATTGGAAATGAGTCTGGACAAGCGCTCTGACTCGTCGTGGATGAATTCGTAATATTGTTGCCGCTTTCCCTCATCCGCCCAGCCTTCTTTGAGCATTTCGCCGTACATCCGAATGGACGTGAGTGGGGATTTGAGTTCGTGGCTAACGGCAGAGACGAAGTCCTGCTGTTGCCGGGTGAGTTTGATCTGACTCAGGCCCATCCGGTACAGGGCGACGAAGCCGCCGACGAAAACAATGGCCAGGACCAGTGTGACCCAAGCAAGCACGCTCGCCCCGGGGCCTGGCAGTAGGCGTTTGATGCTGAATATGAGTTCCAGACTGTCTAGCGGCGCAGTCAGCCGATTGCGGTACAGCAGAGCGCCATCGAGGTTCCGGGCAACATCGGGATAACTGGAATCATCATGCCCGCCAAAAGTGCGGATCACATCGTCCTGGAACGCGATAATCAGATCCGACATATCGAAAAGCGCGGTGTCCATGAATCGCGCACCGATGATCTCCTGTGTGAACGCGCCCTGATCTATCAACAATCCCTGGATGTATCTCTGGTCGTCGCGCCACACCTTTCGGAACAGGACGAAGTGGCCACTGTCGAGGATGCTGAACTCGAAAGGATCGATTTCGCTTTCAAAGGTACTGATGCGAAGATCTGTTGGCCCCGTTACGTTTGTTATTGATTCGCTCGCAGGCAGGGAGGCAGATTCGGGCAACGCGATTTGCTCCGTACGTTTGCCGCGCCCCGAGGTGTCGGCAAAACCGGCCGTGCTGAGCTGGCTCTTTGCGTCTTCGCGCTCGACCTCTTTACTTTTCTTTTGCAGATCAGCATCGAGCTTCAGATCACTCACTTTGCCGATGCTGTTGAGGCGTTGCTCCGTTTTCGAGGCCTCGCCGCCCAATGCGTCGTTGGCCTCCAGTGTGCCTGCCCTGCTTGCATAAGCAGGAGTATTTTGTCTGGGCTGATTCAGTTGATCGAAAACTCCCTGGCTGTAGTCCTCGTTGGTGACAACGGCCTGCTCAGACGGCGTGTCTGCAACTCGATCGACAGCTCTCACTAAATACTCATCCGCCTCTTTTTCCTCCTCGAGCACAGTCTCGGGCTCCACGAAGGACGACGCAACGCGGCGACGCGCGCCTGTTTCCTGCCGCAACTGCACCAGGCGATTGTCGGCGAGAACGGTGTTGATCTCCTGGGCCAGTTGCAGCCGGTTGCTGTATTCGCCTGCACTGATCCCGAAACTGGCGGCCTCAGACCCTGACGGTGGCAAGAGCGGGGTACTGAATGTGCCGGCAGCATCAACCTGGAAAAAACCCAGTACGCCAGGTAAATCTTCTGTCACAGGATAGGCAGACAGTGGCGAGCGCTGCACGAATTTGGCGCT
This sequence comes from Woeseiaceae bacterium, assembly GCA_013138675.1. Lineage (GTDB taxonomy): Bacteria > Pseudomonadota > Gammaproteobacteria > Steroidobacterales > Woeseiaceae > UBA1847. Next base: position 5,735 of record WTCH01000097.1, read on the forward strand.
CGGGTCACCGGATACGACCAGGAAAGTGTAGTCCGCGAACGAACGGGCGTCCGCACTCCTGATCATCTCATTGAGCCGAGTGTCGATGCGACGCGTCAGTTCTTCAGCATCGCCACGGTACTGATGAAACGCTTCCCATTTTAGCTGGCTGTAGGCCTGCCATATGAGGGCCGTAGTCGGCACGGCAAGCGCCAGGAAGAAGAGGACCAGCAGATTCCGCAGCCGGCCCTCGTCGAAACCCTTGATAAGCGTTTTGGGTAACATCGCCTAACCGTCCATTACAATGCGGTAGCCGGCGCCGCGGACGGTGATGAGCTTTTCCGGCTGCTTTGGATCGGCTTCGATCTTACGACGTAACTTCGCGATATGAATATCAACCGTTCTGGTCTCGATATCGAGGCCTCGTGCATATCCCCATACTTTCAGCAGTAATTCTTCTCGTGAGACTGGCCGCTCGGAATTCAGGGCAAGGTAACTCAGGACCTCGATTTCGCGCTTCGTGAAGGCGATTTCCTCGCTGCCGTTCAGACCAGAGAGATTTTCGGTGTCGATCTCGACGTTGCCGATGCTCAGCGTCCTGGCCTGTTCCTGACCAACCTGGGACCGCCGCAATACTGCCTCGATTCTCAGGACCAGCTGCTGAATCGAGAATGGCTTCGCCACATAGTCGTCGGCGCCGAGTTTCAGACCCTGGATAATCTCGTCGTCCGAGGTCTTGGCCGTCAGCATGATAATGGGCTGGTTGCGGTCTACCGCGCGAATCCGATCGCAGATCTCATAGCCGTCCATGCCGGGCAACATGATGTCGAGCAAGATTAGCTCGAACTTGCCCGTCAATGCCTTCTCGAGGCCCTCTGGGCCCGTTGCAGCACTGTCGGCCTCGTAGCCGTGAAAAACGAGTACGTCGATGAGGCCCGTACGGATGGCCTCTTCGTCTTCCACAACCAGTACACGTATCTGTCTAGTCATCAGGCACTCAGGCTAGCACTCTGGCGGGCGTTCAGCAGTGAATCTGTGTAACGTTTTTGTAAATTCTGGCCGTCCGATTTTACCAATCCGTGTCTTATTAAGTGTGCCGCCACTGCCTAGTATTCCCTCATCGAATGTTTCGACCAACAATTTGAGGAGGCAGCATCATGGCACTTATCAATCGTATTTCGCGGCTCTTTAAGGCAGATTTTCATGCCGTTCTGGACCAGATCGAAGAGCCCGAAGCTTTACTGAAGCAGGCCATCCGCGACATGGAGGATGATCTGGCCGACACCGAGCAACGCATCGCCTTGTGTGCGCATGACCAGCAAGCATTAACCGTACGCAAGACTGAACTTGAAAGTGCGATTGCTGATTTCGACACTCAACTCGATCTTTGTTTTGAGTCGGATAAAGACGATCTCGCGAAGACCCAGATTAAGAAGAAGCTGGAGGCACAGCGTCTACTGAAACGTCTGAGTACGAAGCACGCAGCGAACGAGAAATATCTCGACGCACAACGAACGATGCTCGACGAGAACGGTTCGACGCTAGTAAGTCTGCGTCAGAAAGCCGAGCTATTCGCACAACGTGCGCCTGCTTATCCCGGCGGTGATTCAGAGTTTGATGACATCGCCTGGATGGCCAGGGAAATGACGGTCGGCGATGATGAAGTCGAGATTGCCTATCTGCGCGAGAAAAGCATAAGGAGTGCATCATGAAGCGGCCTTCCTTTTTTCACGGCGTGCTCGTCGCCGCGGTACTTGGCTTTTTTGCCAGTGCAGTCGTTGCCGCGCTGACGCCCTTCGTTGGCTTAAGCGCTGTTGTTCGCCTGGTGATTCCCGCACTGGGATTCGCCTATCTCCTGTATCTCTTCAGCCGCAGCGAAGAGCGAGTAGGACGAGTGGCCACGCTTTCCCTCTGGAGCGCGCTGGCTGCCGTCGCCTGGTGGGCGGCTCCGCCGTTGCCACTGTATTTGCTGATCCACGTCGGTGCCGTCTGGCTCGTGCGCTCCCTGTATTTCTATTCGGGCGTAATGCCGGCGATGCTGGATCTGGGCCTCAGCGCTTTGAGCATTTCCGCCACGGTCTGGGCGATCACGCGATCGGGCAGCGTGTTTCTTGCCACTTGGTGCTTTTTCCTGGTGCAGGCCCTGTTTGTCACCATCCCGCCAGCAATAAAGCGCAAGCGGAATGCACAACGGAACACGGCAGCCGAAAGCGAAAATTTTGAGCATGCAAGGCGCCAGGCCGATCAGGCATTGCGTCAGTTGTTTACCCAATAACATTTCCCCCCTGAACATTGAAAGAGGACTTAAATCATGAATACCAAACTACTGGGCATTGCCCTTTTCGGAATTACTCTGGCCGCAATCGTGTATTACCCGCAACTCTCGGCCAAGACCATCCAGGTTGATCCGCTGATCGGCCATCACATTACAGCTAACGAGAATCCGAAGGTCGACGTCGTGTTCGTTTTGGATACGACCGGCAGCATGGGTGGTCTCATCCAGACAGCGAAAGAGAAAATCTGGTCGATCGCAACAACCATGGCTTCGGCGCAACAAACGCCGGAGATTCGTATCGGGCTGGTCGCATACCGTGACCACGGCGACTCGTACGTAACCAAAGTCGTCGATTTGTCTGACGATCTCGATTCCGTTTACGCAACGCTAATGGATTTCGAGGCGGACGGTGGCGGCGATACGCCTGAGAGTGTCAACAAAGCACTTTATGACGCGGTACATAACATGTCCTGGAGTCAGCAAGACCAGGCCTACCAGGTGATCTTCCTTGTTGGTGATGCGCCGCCGCACATGGACTATAACGAGGTGCGCTACCCGGAAATCGTCGCATCTGCTTTGGACAAAGGCATCGTCATTAACACAATCCAGTGCGGTGATATTGCGTCAGCAATTGACCCCTGGACGCAGATTGCGAGTCTCGGCGACGGCAACTTTTTCCAGGTAGAGCAGGCCGGTGGTGCTGTGGCATACACCACGCCCTTTGACGAAGATATCGCTGTATTATCGGCGCAACTTGATGACACGCGACTCTACTACGGCACTGAGGAAGAAAAGGAGAAGATGCGTGGAAAAGTGGCCGCGACCGACAAGCTGCATGAAGGTGCATCGTTCGCTTCACGTGCACGTCGGGGTGTCTTCAACGCGTCTGCTGGTGGCCGGACCAACCTCCTCGGCGAGAATGAACTGGTCGCCGCAGTCGCGAGCGGCACCGTGGATCTGAGCAAACTCGAAGAAGATGCGTTGCCTGCGGCGCTCAAGCCGATGGCTCCTGCGGAGCAGAAGGCCTTTGTTGCTGAACTTGCCGAGGAACGGGCGGACCTGCAACGACAGATTCGGGAACTATCGCAAGACCGTGATGGTTATCTTGCCAAGAAAGTCGACGAAGCCGGCGGACTGGCAGATTCACTGGATCAGAAGCTTTACGACGCAGTCAAAGAACAGGCAGGCGAAGCCGGTCTCGAGTATGAAGACGGTCCTGCGTACTAAAGAATGGTGGCCGGGGGCCGACTGATCGGCACGGCTGCAGATACGACAACGCCCCTTTCCGGGGCGTTGTTTAATCTGGCGGGCAGGAACATCACTTTTCGATCAGGCCACCGCGGAGCAGTTGCGTGACGATCGCGCCCGCCTCCTCGACATAGATCGAATAATTTGGTCCCTTGTCAAACGCTTCTAGAATTTTGGAATTCGACTCCATCGCCCAGACAACGTCCTCGGCTTGCACAGAATACAGCTGTGTCGCCAGGGATAATTTGTGCTCGTAATCCACTGCTTGCGGCGCTACGTATTCCGTCAGTTCGACGGAAAACACATTGTAGTAATAGGTTGGTCGAATATTGTGAGTGGCCTGCGGGTTCATATCTACGACCGTGCCTGTCGTCTGCAATGCCGCGAACTGGGTCACCAATACGGCATCGGCGCCGATCTCGTCGACCATCGCTTGAAACGTTTGCCGGGTTACCGGCACCTTGGTGTCCATCATCGAGGTGCTTCTTACGGCGTGGGTGCCGCGATCGGCGAGCTTTTTCACGACTTCGGTTTCCAGGTAGCGGCGCGAATCGAACGAACTGGCCAGGAAAATCACCAGCACGTTTTTGTACGGCGCGTCCGCAGCCGCCGAGAGCTTTTGCGTCTCCGTCACCTGCCGCGTCGTACCACAGGAGCTCAGGACCAAACTCGCACCAAGAATACAAATGGCCTTTCGCCAGGAAATAGCGGACATCACATCGACACCTGTAATTGAGTGAAACTGACATCGCATGATGAAGTTTATTGGTCGCGAAAGACAGTCATTAATGAGATCGAACCGCCGAAAGCCGTTACTATTAACCGAATAACAAGAAAAATAATCGGGGTTCAACGCATGGCAGACTCTCTTACCCTCGCGAACAACACGCGAGTACGTTACGCCACGGGCGCCATCATGTACTTCGCCCAGGGCATTCCGCAGGGTCTGCTGTCAATTGCCATACCCGTGTGGCTGGTCAGTCAGGGCGTCAGCGCCGGGCAAATCGGTTCTTATCTCGCCGTCATCGTATTGCCCTGGGCGTTCAAGCTGGTCACGGGCCCATTGATGGACCGCTACGAGTTTCTTCCGATGGGAAGGCGCAGGCCCTGGGTCATTGGCGCGCAACTCGGCCTGTCGCTCTCATTGCTGGCGCTTATGTTCGTCGAGCGCCCCGCCGAACAGATCGGTCTCCTGATGTTGATCGGCGTGCTGATAAACATTTTTGCGGCGACCCAGGACGTCGCCGTTGACGGTATGTCGATAGACCTGACGCCAGTCAGGGAGCAAGGCCGCCTGAATGCCTTTATGAGCTTCGGCAAGACTATCGG
>WTCH01000217.1 GCA_013138675.1 Woeseiaceae bacterium
ACCGAGGGTGAGGCCGAGGGCGTGATAGAACAAGTTGGTGTTTCAGAAGCACCCGTGGAGACAACTATTGCGGATGGCGATGAACTTATCTGTAGGAGGGAGAAATTAACCGGGTCACGTATTGCGACAACAGTATGCCTCACGCGTGCGGAGAGGGACAAGATACAAGAGGACTCTCAAAGCTATATCGAAGCCGGCAAGAGGAGTCCAGGGTCAAACCCCTCCCAATAGCGCCAATAGCAGCCTTCTCTCAGAGTAGGATCACAATCCCGATTGCCTCGATTGTTGCGGTTGGGACGCGCATCTGACCCTGATTTTGAGACCTTCGCATCATAGCGACCGCTTTCGGTGAAAGCAGACACTTGGCGTTCCCGCGGAAACATACTCGAAGCTAGTTTAGGTAAACGACGTAAGTGAGCCGTCGCCCGCTGGCCAGGCCCCCCTTGAGGGGAGGCGGGCTCCTACAGGTGGGCTGTCACACAGTCAGGATGGTTCCGGCTGACAGCATCTTGATATTTTTTCCCGGTATCGCTTTGCTGACCTGTTCCATGATTCGGCCTTCTTCACCGGGCTTCATGCCCGTCAACCAGATTTCCGGTTCGTGCCGAAGTCGTTTCAGGTCCTTCGCGAGAGTACTGGGACAATAATGACCCGCCTCATTAGCGAGGCGTTCCATTTCATCCGGAAACGACACTTCAATGACAAGCACCCTCAGGTCGTCGCAAGCATTCAAAACCGGCCACAAGGTCTCATTGGTTTTCGTGTCGCCACTTACAGCAAACACGCCGCCAGAATTCTGCACCGTGTAGCCGAGTGTAGGGACCGTGTGCATTACGTCGACAGCATAAAAGTCGCGGTGATTGATCGTCACCGTGTCGCCGGGACTGCAAACCTGGTAGCGCAACATCGGATTCCCAGCGGTTGGCAACCTCGCAAAATCCGGCCAGATCACGCCATTGAAGACGTGATCCTGGAGTGCGCGTAATGTTTCTTCGCGAGCGTACACCGTCAGCGGTGTGGTGAAGTTTTCGTCGAAAACACTGTCGGCGAGCATCGGCAAACCGGCGATATGGTCCAGATGTGCATGTGTCAGGAATACATGCCGAATCGAATCGATCTCCTCGAGTTCGAGGTCACCAATGCCTGTGCCGGCATCGATCAATACGTCGTCATCGACCAACATCGCTGATGTACGCGAGCCGGCGCCGATACCGCCACTACAACCGAGAATTCGAATACGCATGATGTTGGGGTTCTATTGAACTCCGCCCTGTGGGAAGATTCGTTCAGCGAAACGTTAGGTCAAGCACCGGTCGGTTTCTGTGTTTCAAATCACAATTCTTTTGCTGTATCTGTTGGCAGCTGTCGCATTCGCGATGTCTCGATTGCCGAGATTTGCCAGCCAGGAGCGACTGCTTTTGGCGCTTGCGACAGCATTTGCTGCGATCGGTATCGCAATCCACGGGCAGGATCTGTTTGCACAGATGAATCAGGCCAATGGACTCAGCGTGTCACTGGCCGGCGCGGTGTCCCTGATCGGCCTGCAACTCGCGTTAATTGGCCTTATTGGCGCGCTCGAACCGACGCTGCGCGGCATGACAGCCGGCCTGCTATTTCTTGCCGCTGTCGCGATTATCCCAATGGATATGCAACCCGATGTGCCCGTCACTTTGAATCTCTCGTGGCAGCTGCAGGCCCACATTCTCATAGCGATGTTTGCCTACGGCTTGCTGACAGCCGGCGCTATTGTTGCTGTATACGCACTGATTCAGGATCGTCGTCTCAAGGCAGGCATGCTGTCCTCCGGAAACCAGCTGTTTGCACCGCTCGAGACAACCGAAAAGATGCTGTTCAGCGTCACCGCCGCAGGTTTCTCGGTGCTTCTGCTGGCCGTGCTTTCCGGTTTCGCGTTCGTCGAGGACCTGTTCGCGCAGCATCTTGCGCACAAAACTGCTTTCTCACTGCTCGCCTTGCTCCTGTTCGGCATTCTCGTCGCCGGACGAGTGTTCGCGGGCTGGCGCGGCAGACGCGCCGTTTACCTGTACCTGTGGGGTTTCGCGTTCCTGTGCATTGCCTACTTTGGGGCACGCTACGTACTCGAAGAACTTCTAAACCGCAGCTGGGGCTGACGACGCGCTCTCGAAGCTGCGACGTGAATTCTTGACAGCCCGATTGCGTCCTGCTGAACTGAGCAAGTGCAATATTTTGAGGAGGTGGCCTTTCTTTGGGCGATGACGTTCCGCTAGGTGCCCTTATGGGGTTACTCGTCACATTACTCGTACTTTCCGCCTTTTTTTCGGGCTCGGAAACGGCGTTAATGAGCCTGAATCGCTACCAGCTGCGCCATAAAGCGCGCGAGGGCCATCGCGGCGCTGTGCTCGCGGAACGACTCCTCAAAAGACCCGATCGACTGATCGGTCTGATTCTGCTCGGTAATAATCTCGTGAATTTCTCGGCGGCCTCGCTGGTTGCGATCATCGCTCTCAAAATGGGCGGTCAGCCGGCGGTTGCTCTTGGCACTCTGATATTGACGCTCGTCGTGTTGATCTTCTCGGAGGCCGCCCCGAAGACACTCGCCGCTTTGTACCCGGAACGGCTCGCGTTTCCGGCAGCATTGATCTATTACCCGTTACTCAAGATCACCTACCCGATTGTCTGGCTGACAAACGTCGCCTCCAATGGTGTCTTGCGCCTGTTTGGTGTGCGTGGCAGCGACGCGCGGTCGCATTCTCTGTCGCAGGAGGAGTTGCGCACCATCGTGCATGAGGCCGGTAGCCGAATCTCGAACCGATACCGTCGGATGTTGATCAGCATTCTTGATCTCGAGAAGGTGACGGTCGATGACGTAATGGTGCCGCACAATGAAATCATTGGCATCGATCTGGACGATGACATCAGTGACATCGAACGCATCGTCGAGGAAAGTGAGCACACCCGACTGCCCGTGTACCGCGACAATATCGATCAGGTCGTTGGCATTCTGCATATGCGGCGGCTTGCGACGCTCGCCCAGCGTTCCTTTGACCAGGATGCCCTGATCGAGCTCCTCGACGAACCCTACTTTGTTCCCGAAGGAACACCGCTAAGCACGCAGCTCGTGCAATTTCAGCGACGACGCAAGCGCATTGCACTGGTCGTTGATGAATATGGCGACATCCAGGGCATTGTGACACTCGAGGATATTCTCGAAGAGATCGTCGGTGAATTCACAACTGACCCGGGTGACAACGACGATGATGTCGTCAAAGATGGCGCCAACACGTGGCTCGTCGATGGCACGGCCAATATCCGCGAACTCAATCGATCACAGGACTGGGCGCTGCCGACGGACGGGCCGAAGACTGTTAACGGCCTTATCCTGGAGATGCTGGAGACGATCCCGAAACCTCGGACCTGCCTGAAGATCAACGGCTACCCATTTGAGATCATCGAGTCCGACGACACTCGTATTCGCACCGTGCGCGTAGGACTACGCATCGACGAGAGTACGCCAAACGACGCTTAAAAAGCCTCGTCGAGTGCATCGCGGACGCGCTTGATGCCTGTAACCTCAATACCCTTTGGCGTTTTCTTGGGCATATTTGCGTGCGGAACAAGCGCGCGCGTGAAACCTTGTTTTGCGGCGGCTGCGATGCGTTCCTCACCAAAGCGAACAGGTCGAATCTCACCGGCCAGGCCGATCTCTCCAAAGCTCACGAGGCGCTCAGTGCAGGCCTTGTCTCTGAAGCTGGAAACGATGGCGAGTAAGGCAGGCAGATCGACAGCGGTCTCGCCGATGCGCAAACCACCGACCACGTTTACGAAAACATCCTCGGGACCGAGTGCCAGCCCTCCGTGGCGTTGCAGAACAGCGAGCAACAACGCGAGACGATTCTGATCAATTCCGGTTGCGAGGCGCTTTGGGTGTGTCGTTGACCCATCCGCGACCAGCGCCTGAATTTCCACTAACAAAGGTCTGCTGCCTTCCCATGCCACCGTCACGACACTGCCTGGCTCGGCGACGGAGTCACGCGATAAGAAAATCGCAGACGGATTGCTGACCTGGCGAAAACCCGTCTCGGTCATGGCAAACACGCCCATTTCACCGCTCGCACCGAAACGATTTTTGACCGAACGAATCAGTGTGTACCGGCTGGCCGGATCACTCTCGAAATAAAGCACGGTGTCCACCATATGCTCGACAACCCGCGGCCCCGCAATTGCGCCGTCCTTGGTCACATGCCCGATGATGAAGACAGCCACTTCGTTTCGCTTCGCGTACTGGACGACACGCCCGACGCATTGGCGCAATTGAGCGACCGAACCCGGAGCTGACGGCAGGTCAGAACTCGACATTGTCTGGACGGAATCGATGATCAGTACGTTTGCTGAGCAGGCGGTTGCCTGCTCGAGTACATTCTCGAGGGACGTGTCAGCAAGCAACTTGAGATCGGATGTCGCCAGGCCAAGGCGTTGGCCACGCTGCCCGATTTGCCGTAGCGACTCCTCGCCCGTCGAGTAAAGAACCGTAGCACCCGTAGCAAGGCTGGCCGACACTTGCTGCAGTAACGTTGACTTGCCCACACCGGGATCACCGCCGAGCAGAATGACGGCTCCGGGCACCAATCCGCCGCCGAGCACCCTGTCGAATTCGGCGAACCCCGTTTCGTGGCGCTCCGCAAAGTCATCCGGCAACTCGTCAAGACTTGCCGCCGTTGCCTCGGCCCCGCGAGAAGGCCGGGATACTGCAATTCGGGTCTGGGCAAGCGTGTTCCACGCCAGGCAGTCGGGACACTGCCCGGCCCATTTAACGCTGTGTGCTCCGCACTCCGTACAGACGTACGCCGTTTTTACCTTAGCCATGGATAACCGATTGTTTTTTAAGTGTTTTTAGACTTTGCGCTGGCAGCAACGGCGACATTTCGGACCTGCGTCACATAGCGAGTGCCTTGCAGCCCAATGATAGCACCGCTTCAAGCGGCGTTTATTACATAAAAATGCCAACCCTATCTCATAACGTAATCTTACCTTTTCCTATACTTTCGCCCTCGAAAGGGAAATATTAAGCGTTGAAATCGCAACAAAAACAAAAGCGTAACCGAGTTATCGCGCTGAGCTTCGTCAGCGTGTTGCTGCTGCTCGTCTATGGGCCGCTGGCGCAGTGGTTTATCGCCGCAGACCGAGTCCTCTACGACCAACTGGCCTCGCACCTGCCAAACAAGCCGCTCGACAGCGCATTGATTGTCAGCGTTGATCCGTCGAGGACCACCGCAACTGACGTCAGCGCCACCTATGGCCGCATAATCGAAGTCCTCAGTCTCGCCGGCGTACGGCGAATCGTGATGACCCAACCACCGGAAATCCCCGACGACGAAGATCTGCCTGGCTGGGCTGCCGCAATGAATTCGTCAGTCCCGGTTTACACACCAACCCGCCATCGTCTGGCTAATCTCGCGACGCGCGATGGCTTCATCAATGTCACGACAGATGCGGACGGCATCCTGCGACGGGCAGCGTTGTGGCAGCTTAACAATGGTGTCATGTCACCGTCCCTGCCACTCGCCGTGGCATTCGATAGCGAAGATGCGGCCACACATCACCGCATGTCCAGCGCCGAAGATGCAATATTCCTTTCCAACTATGCGGAACTACCACGCATCGAGGTCGACGATTTGTTGAACCCGAATGCGGACAAATCTCCACTGCGCGGCGCAACCGTATTTCTTGACTCGTCACCCGCGCTTGTCGGAGCAGTCGCACTGCTGCCGTCGGGCCAGTTTGTCACCCAATCTGAAATTGCAGCGACCCTACTTGCCGATATCGAACAGGACAGGACGATTATCGCACCTGCCTGGGTCGCGGCGATGGAGTGGCTGGCACCTGCCCTGCTGGCGATTGTCGCTGTCCTGTTCATGCCCGACCGCTCTCGAAAGGACATCATTGTGCTGGCCGGCGTGGCAATTGTCATGCTCTTGCTGCTCGAGACCCTGCTGCTATACGTCCTTCACGTACGCATGGATCTTGGGCGGCCAATAATGATTTTCGCAGGCGTGGCAATACTGAGCATCTGGCTTGTTGGAGACAACAGGAAAGAAGTTACTGACGCATTCAAAAAGGGTAACGACTTTCTCGCGGCAGGCCGGCTTGAGCCGGCGTTTGCCGAATTCCGGCTCTGCCCCCCAACCGAAACTGTCGCGACCGTCATGTACAAACTGTCTCTCGCCTTTGAAGAGCAAGCCAAGCCCGAGCGCGCCGAAGCCGTGCTGGAGTGGATGAAGCGTACCCAGGGTACGACGACATCCAGTAGTCCGGGCAAGCAGGACGCGGTAACAGGTCCACAGCGGCTGGGACGCTATGTCATCGAAAAGCGCATCGGCCGCGGTGCGATGGGTGCTGTGTACCTGGCCAAGGATCCACGCATCAATCGACCTGTCGCACTGAAAGTCATTCCTATCGAGAAAGAGTTCGAGGACGAAGAGCTCAGAGAAGCCAGATTGCGCTTCTACCGCGAAGCCGAGTCTGCAGGCCGCCTTGCGCACCCGAATATTATCACCGTGTTTGACGCGGGCGAGGACAAGGGCCTTGCTTACATCGCCATGGAATACGTACCGGGTATCCCGCTCAAGAAATTTACGGATCCCCAAAAGTTATTGGCGCCCAAGCGGGCGCTTGAACTGTGCGCATCGACTGCCGAAGCTCTCGACTATGCACACAATCAGGGTGTCATCCATCGCGATATCAAGCCCGCTAACCTGATGTACAACCCGAAAGAAGGGTCACTGAAAATCACCGACTTCGGCGTTGCTCGAATGACCGACAACAACAGCACAAAAACCGGTATCGTCCTTGGCACACCAATGTACATGTCCCCCGAACAGCTCAATGCGGAGGACCTCACGGGCCACTCGGACTTGTTTTCGCTTGGTGTTACCCTGTACGAACTATTGGCAGGAGAGGTGCCTTTCCAGGCGACGAATATCGCAGTGCTGATGACAAAGATAACGACGGATGATCCGGCGCCCATATCAAAACGGCGAGCTGGCATTCCGCCTAGCGTGGATACGGTCCTGGCCAAAGCCCTGGCCAAACGACCCGAGGACCGGTTTTCGTGCGGCGCCGAAATGGCGATCGCCTTACGCAACTGCGCCCGATATTCGTAGAACGGAATAAGAAGACTGGAAACGCATAGATGAGCCTCCGCGGGAAAATTGACTTCGCTGAAATGACGGACACCGGACGTGTTCGCGATCACAACGAAGACGCAATCGGGTCAGATCCTGATATTGGCCTGATGGTGCTTGCGGACGGCATGGGCGGTTACAACGCCGGTGAAGTCGCCAGTGGCATCGCCGTACAAATCGTCTCAGAGCTGGCCACCGAGGGCGCAGCCCGTGAAAATCGTGACGAGATCGACCCGCATAGCGGCTTGATGCGCCAGTCGATCGTACTCAGGGATGCGGTGTATCGCGCCAACAAGATTATATTCCAGACCGCTCAAAGTCAGACGCATTGCGAAGGCATGGGCACGACCATTGTCGCGAGCATGTTCTACGACAACAAAGTGTCAATCGCCCATGTTGGCGATTCACGGGCCTATCGCCTTCGTAGCGGCGTTTTCGAACAGCTCACGCTGGATCACTCGCTACTGCAGGAACTTGTCGATCGCGGCTTCTACTCCGCTGAGGAGGCGCAGCGCTCGACGAACCGCAATTACGTGACCCGGGCGCTGGGTGTGGAACCCACTGTCGAGGTCGAAGTGCACGAATACGAGGTGCTTCCGGACGACATCTATCTGTTGTGCTCTGACGGCCTGCCCGACATGGTTGAAGATGAAGATATTCACTTAACTATCAGCACTTTTAATGCTAGTCTTGATATCGTTGGTAAGCAATTGATTGAATTGGCAAATGACAACGGCGGGCGCGACAATGTGTCGGTGCAGTTAGCCCAGGTCATCACGCCATTCACGGCGAAGAAGGGTCTCTTCGCTAAGCTAATCAACTTGTTCCGCACGTAAGGGTGCAGGGTTCAGGAGATTGTCAGGTTCGAGCGATTCGGCTGCTATGCAGTCAGCCCGTCCTAGTGTCGATTGATTCCCTGTTTTTTGTTTGGCTTCACTGAGAACGGTGACATGGCACGGTTAATTCTTAGTCTGGACAACCAGGTTCTGGCTGAATACAACATGACGAAAGAGCGCTACACGGTTGGGCGCCTTCCGGACAATGACGTTCGCATCGACAATCCTGCTGTCAGTGGCCACCACTCCCTGATCATCAATATTCTCAATGACTCGTTCCTCGAGGACTTGAACAGCACCAATGGCACCTACGTCAACGGCAAGCTGATCAAGAAACATGCGTTGCAGCACGGTGATGTCATCACGATCGGCCATCATCAATTGCGCTTTTCCGATCAGCAAACGAATGACACCGAGCAGGACGAATTTGAAAAGACCATGGTTATTCCAGCTGGCCAGCAAAATGCCGACCAGCTCGCCAAAGCTGAGCAAAAGGCCGAGGAAGCTGCTGCTGCCGTAAACGACGCCGAGGCCGGTGTTCGCCTTGATCCGGATGAGGCCTCGGCGCTAGAAGATAAGCCGAAACCCAAGCCACTTGGCGAATCCGTGGCACCAGAGCCCGCTTCACACGGTGAGACACATGCCGGTATAGACCCGAGTTCAGCGCCAAGCGCGCTGCCCCTCGCGAAATTGCAGGTTCTGAGCGGTGCTTTCGCAGGGCGCGAACTCGAGCTAACCAAGGCACTGACGACGCTTGGACGCCCCGGTGTTCAGGTTGCGGCCATCACGCGGCGCAAGGAAGGCTATTACATCGTGCATGTGGAATCCGGCACGGAAGGCGACTTCCCGCTCGTCAACGGGCAACCGATTGGTGCGCAGGCCAGGAAACTGACCGACAACGATGTGGTTCAGCTTGCTGGCGTCAAGATGGGGTTCTTCCTCAGCTAATTTCTCCGCGGCCAGAGCCCTTGGGCTCTGGCCGCGAAATCAATCAATGATTTTTGAATTCTCGCGGTGCATGATGCCGCAGACAAGCTCATACGGTATCGCGTCTGCCCAGGGGGCGACCTCCTCGACCGGCAGACCCTCGCCCCACAATGTGGCTATGTCGCCAACCTGATCGCTGGCGTTGTCACCCAAATCCACCGCAATCATATCCATGGAAACGTTGCCGATCAGTGGCACGCACCGGCCATTAAGCAACACCGGGGTTCCGCTGCGAAAATGCCGTGTATAACCATCGCCGTAGCCGGCCGAGATAATACCCAGGGTACTTGCCGCCTGCGCCTGGTAACGCCCGCGATAGCCAACGCGCGCGCCTTCGGACAACGGCTTGGTCGCAATTAGCCTGGCCTCGAACTGCATTACCGGCGTTAGTCCGAGATCATGTCCGGTTCGCCCATTGAAAGGAGATACTCCGTAGAGCGCCAATCCTGGGCGTATCCAGTGGTCGCCCGTGAATCCAAGGCTCTCCTGGGCATCTGCAACTTGCGGCCAACCCATTGTTGCCGGCGTATTCGCCACGCTGACCGCACCGTCAAAGCCCTCGACAATTTCGCGAAAGCTGTCAAATTGGTCTTTCGTAATCGGGTTGTCGAGCTCGTCGGCACTGGCCAGGTGCGACATGAGTCGAAGTTCTGAAACTGCGGAACAGGACTGCAATCTCGCAATTAGCGTCTCTGCCGCCTCCGGAGCAAATCCAAGACGATTCATGCCTGTGTCAAACTTGAGCCAGACAACGGTTGAACCGGCATTCGCGGCCTCGAGCAGATCAACCTGTTGCATGCAATGCACGACGATTTGGAAGCCTCGTGCCAGCGCCTCATCAAGCTCAACCGCCGTCAATGCGCCGGCTAGCAGAACCAGGGGTTTATCGATACCGCGTTCGTGCAGTTGCACGGCCTCGGGCAGGCGGGCTACAGCAAAGGCGTCGACATCATTGAGCGTTTCCGCGACAGCTTCCATACCGTGGCCGTAAGCATTGGCCTTGATGACTGCCATGATTTTTGCGCCAGGTGCGGCGTGTCGTATAACGTCGAGGTTGTGTTTGAGCGCGCCGAGCCGAATCAATGCCCGTGCCCCAAACGTCACGGATAGCTCTCGTTTGCGTATGAGTCAGGCACCCAGTTCTCGAACTTTGTATAGCGTCCGACAAAGGTCAGAGGGAAGTCGCCGATCGGTCCATTTCGTTGTTTGGCGATCGCGATGTCAGCGATGCCCTTGCGTGGCGTGTCCTGGTTGTACACTTCTTCGCGGTAAATGAAGGCGATCAGGTCTGCATCCTGTTCAATAGCACCTGACTCGCGCAGGTCCGACATGACCGGTCGCTTGTCAGTGCGCTGCTCCACGCTACGATTGAGCTGCGAGAGCGCTATCACTGGCAGCGACAACTCTTTCGCCAATGCCTTCAGCGATCGCGATATCTCGGAAATCTCGGTCGCGCGGTTTTCCTTGTTACCGGGCACCACCATAAGCTGCAGGTAGTCAATGACGATTAGCCCCAGTCCGTGCTCACGCTGCAGGCGTCGTGCTCGTGCGCGAATCTCGGTCGGCGACAGGCTCGGGGTGTCGTCGATAAAAATGGGTGCTTCCGACATCAACTGCACAGCCGTGTTGATGCGCGACCAATCCTCATCCGGGAACTTGCCCGTACGCAGGTGTGTCTGGTCCACACGGCCCAGCGACGAAATCATGCGAAATGCCAGTTGTTGCGAAGGCATTTCCATCGAAAATATGGCGGTCGGCACTTTCGCACCAATGGCAGCATTCTCTGCGATATTAACCGCGAGCGTCGTCTTACCCATCGAGGGGCGACCAGCAATGATGATCAGGTCACCAGCCTGAAGTCCTGCTGTGAGCTTGTCGAATTCGGTATAACCGGTCGAAATGCCAGTGATGTCACCTTCAGACTGGTGCAGCACATCGATGCGGTCGACGGCTTCCGGGAGTATGTGCTTAAGCGCCTTGAATCCCGAGCGTCCACGTGAACCGGACTCTGCGATTTCGAAAACGAGCCGCTCCGCTTCGTCGACAATCTCAGCGGCACTGCGACCGTCCGTCGAGAACGCCGCTCCGCTGATTTCATTACCTGCCGTAATCAGGGATCGCAACATCGAACGCTCACGCAAAATCTTTGCGTAAGAGCGAGCATTGGCTGCGCCGGGTGTTTCGTTAGCCAGGGATGCCAGGTACTCGAGGCCGCCTGCGGATTCTAGCTGGCTACGATTGTCGAGGCATTCGGACACGGTGACGACATCGCAGGGATTGGCATCTTCGGCCAGGCTTGCGATGGCCGAGAATATCAACCGGTGGTCTTTACGGTAGAAATCGCCTTCCGTAATGACGTCAGCGATCTTGTCCCAGGACTGATGGTCGAGCATAAGTCCGCCAAGCAATGACTGCTCAGCCTCGATCGAATGTGGAGGCACCTTGAGGCGCTGCTCCGCACCTCCGGTCGTCATTCCATCATCCAATGCTCGCACCATTTCGGGTTTTCTCCGGCCAGATTCCTCGTGCCTTTAAGGTAACACAGCACATTGTGCCGTGGGCGGCGGCTTACTCCGCGGCGACGACTCGAACAACAATTTCGGCGTCGACTTCCGGATGCAAATGCACCCCGATCGGGAACTCGCCAGCCTCCTGGATCGGACCTTCGGGCATACGAACTTCACTACGCTCGACCGAAACCTGGATTTTCTCGAAAGCCTCGATAATGTCGACCGGGCCAACTGACCCGAATAGCTTGTCTTCACTGCCTACGTTGGCACTAATCACAAGCTCGGTGCCGTTGATCGCGTCGAAGCGCGCTTTTGCCGCATTCAGATCCGTTGCCGCAGCTTTTTCGAGCTCGGCACGACGCGACTCGATCGTTTTCATGTTCTCAGGCGTCGCCAAGGCTGCCTTGCCGTGCGGAATCAGGAAATTTCGTCCGTAGCCAGGCTTTACCTTGACCATGTCGCCGATGCTGCCGAGATTCACGACGTTGTCTAAAAGAATTACGTTCATTGTCTGTTCCTTACTCTTCGTTTGCTGCGACGACGCGGCGACGATATCGAAACCACGTGTCGGTATAACCCACCACTGCCAGCGCCATAATCAAAAACACGTGCAAGAACGGCAACAGCACATAAACCATAATCACCACAAATAGTGGCAATTCGCCGTCGACAAACATCCAGTGTACGACGGCCAGTCCCTGTAACCAGAAGACTGCAAATAACACAATCGCGAGACTCTGCATCCACGGCATGCCGGTTGCATACGCGAGCAGTGACACAACCGCCACCGCCAACGCAATCACGCGTCCAAAATTCAAATCGCAAAACCGGCCATATTTACCGGTTTCACCGGGTGCCGCATTTGCGTAGCGATACCCGAACAACAAATACAACGCATACATCGTCCAGCTTGAGACGACGAGCGCCACTGTCAACAAATGCGCGACCAACAATGGCTCGGCTTCAATCAGCTGCGCCTGTTCGTGAAGGGCGTTCGCTGCTGTCCAATCCACCATCAGCGCCATCACTGGCTGCCAAAATGCCGCTAAATCGGCAATAAAAGCGTAACAACCCAGTACTGCAACCGCGGCGAGCAACGCTGACACCTGCATCGTCAACGTTAGCGAGCGCGTTGAGCCCAGCACCACCGCCAACAAAATGGCAGGTGGCCAGGTCGTCAACATGGCAACAACAACCTGCATGACGGGCGCGCCTGCAACCAGGTACACCAGGATCATCAAAACTGCAGCGGCAGCGCCCTCTATAACCGCGAGCCTGATGCCCTGTTTCAACACCAGCAGCACCATGAAGATGCCACTGAAGATATGCAGCACTGGCAATAACAACGTCGCCGCCAGTGCGATCACGGCGTTTTGTGGCCGGGCAACCAGCCACGCTGCCAACGGCTGCATCACTAATCCCCGACGATCGACCTAGTGTCGATCGGTATAAGGCAACAGTGCGAGAAAGCGAGCCCGTTTGACCGCCGTCGCCAGCTGACGCTGGTAATGCGCTTTGGTCCCCGTAATACGACTTGGGACGATCTTGCCGGTCTCGGTAACGAATGCCTTCAGAAGATTGATATCCTTGTAATCAATCTCTTTGATTTTCTCTGCTGTAAAGCGACAGTATTTACGCCTGCGTGAATATCGACTCATGATTGCTCTCCTCAGGCGCTCTTCTCGACGGGCTTATCGCTCTCGTCGTCGGTGGTTTCTTCAGCAGCCGGTGCTTCTTCGGCTGCTGGCTCTTCAGCAGGTGCTTTCTCTGCAGCTGGCTCTTTCTCTGCTGCAGGCTCTTCAGCTGGCTCTTTCTCTGCTGCAGGCTCTTCAGCAGGTGCTTCCTCTGCCGCAGGCTCTTCAGCAGGTGCTTCCTCTGCCGCAGGCTCTTCAGCAGGTGCTTTCTCTGCCGCAGGCTCTTCAGCAGGTGCTTTCTCTGCCGCAGGTTTCTCAGCCTCTGACTCTTCCTTCTTGTCGTCAGAACGCATAGCAGCTTCAGCTGCCGCCTTGGCTTCGCGACGCTGTTGAGCTTCTTTTTCCTTGGCTTTTTCTTCGGCAACAGCGACCGCCATCGGCGACGCTTCGGCGACAGCCTCATCGCGAGCAATCACCAGGTTGCGTAGAACGGCGTCATTGAAGCGAAACGCGCCTTTGATGTCGTCCAGCGGAGCTTGCTCGCACTCGACGTTCAACAGCACGTAATGGGCTTTGTGAACCTTATTGATGGGGTGTGCCAGCTGGCGGCGTCCCCAGTCTTCGGTACGGTGAACAGTACCGCCAGATTCGGTAACGATGCCCTGGTAGCGTTCTACCATGGCAGGTACCTGCTCGCTCTGGTCCGGATGGACCAGAAATACGATCTCGTAGTGTCTCATTTTTTCCTCTTTCGGATCAAAGCCACCCGACCAGCGGTGTGGCAAGAGTTTACAGTCTTTCGACCGACCCACCCTTCGTGGCAGGGACGCGCATCCTACCCAACCGGAACAGTCGACGCAAGCCGTTGGCGGTTGATTTCGTAAAGAAAAATGCCGGTTGCCACGGAAACATTGAGGCTCGAGACCGCGCCTTGCATAGGCAGGCTCACCAGCTCGTCGCACAGGCCCTCCAGGCGCTTGCCAACGCCAGTGTGCTCACGCCCCATGATCAGCGCCAGTGGCCGGTCCAGATCCGTGTCGTACAAGGACTGCGAACCCTTGTCACTGGTGCCCAGTACGGCGACCCCATAATCTTTCAGCCAGCCCAGAACCCTGGCAAGATTGCCCACGCTAGCAAATGGCAGGGCTTCGGCGGCACCGGCTGCAACCTTGCTGACGGTCGACCCCAGCCCTGCCGCACCGTGTCGCGGTACGACAATCGCATCGACGCCCGCGGCATCAGCCGTTCGCATGCAGGCACCCAGGTTGTGTGGATCCTGGACACCGTCGAGCAATAACAACAGCAGTTTCCGATCTCCCCCGGCCTGCAGTCGCGTCTCGACCATTGATCGTAATCCCGCCTCGTCGAGCGCCGTTGTGCGCTGCACTTCGGCGACAATGCCCTGATGCCGGGATTCGCCGCCGATTTGTGTGAGCCGCGCCCTGTTCGCCGGCTGAATCTCGATGCCGCGACTATTGGCCTCGGTGATCAGGGCTTCGACCCGAGGGTTGGCGGTCTGGTACTCAGCGTATATTCGACGCACCTCAGAGTCTTTGGCTGCCAGCAAGGCTTCAACGGCTCTGAGTCCTGCGACGTATTGCGATTTGCTCATTTCCTGGCCACCGGTCGGAAGTCGATTTTCCGGGTTTCCATGTCCACACGCTGAACTTTGACGCGCATCGCTTCACCCAGGCTATATTTCTTGCCAGAGCGCTCACCGACCAGCTGCTGCGAGCCAGACTCATAGTGATAGTAGTCATTCGCGAGGCTGGTCACGTGTACGAGTCCATCGATCATCAATTCACTAATTTGCACGAACAAGCCGAAATTTGTAACACCGGTGATAACGCCGTCAAACTCTTCACCGACATGACCTTCCATGTACTCGCATTTCAGCCACGCCTCGACATCTCGTGTCGCTTCCTCGGCGCGGCGTTCATGTGCCGAGGTAATCGTCCCCAATCGCTCCATGGTTCCCGCGTCGTAGTGGTAGCGGCCCGGCTTGCCGCCGCGAATGATGTGGCGTATCGCACGGTGCACAAGTAAATCCGGGTAACGACGAATGGGTGACGTGAAGTGTGCGTAGGCATCAAGCGCCAGGCCGAAATGGCCAATATTGGTCGGCGTGTACTGCGCATGCGTCAAAGACCGCAACATCGCCATCGAGATCGATGCGCTATCCGGCCGTCCCTTGACCTGCTGCAGCAACATATTGAATTGGCGTGGCTCAACGTGATCGGGATGCGGCACTTTAAGACCCAGGGTGAGCAGGTAAAGGCGCAACTCGTCAAAGCGATCTGCATCGTGTTTGGCGTGTACCCGGTACAGCCCGGGTATGCGGTTCTTGCGCAGGAACTTCGCCGCCTGCACGTTTGCAGCGATCATGCACTCTTCGATTAGACGGTGGGCGTCATTGCGCTCGACAACCCTGATTGCCGCAATCGATCCATCCTCACCCAACTCGAAGCGGGTACCCGGTATGTCCAGCTCAATTGCACCGCGGCGCTGCCGCGCCTTTGCAAATGCGTTGTACAGGTCATGAAGATTACGCAGTACGGCGTGTATTTTTTTCGGTACTTCGTTGTTCGCTTTGCCGCTCAGGAAATCACCGACCTTGCTATACGTTAGCCTTGCAGAGGAATTCATGACCGCTTCGACGAACGTCGACTTGCTGACCTTGCCGTCCTTATCAATCCGCATGTCGCAAACCATACAAAGGCGGTCGACCTTTGGATTGAGCGAACACAAACCGTTGGACAACACCTCGGGCAACATCGGCACGACACGATCCGGGAAATACACCGATGTGCCACGTGTCGTCGCCTGTTTATCGAGGGCGGTCCCGACCTCGACGTAGTGTGCTACGTCGGCAATCGCGACGATCAGGCGCCAGCCCTTGCCCGACGGCTCGCAGAAGACAGCATCGTCAAAATCTCGCGCATCAGCACCGTCGATCGTAATGAGGTCAACGCCGCGTAGATCGACGCGGTCTTTTTTCGCAACCTCAGGAACGTCTTTACCAAATTTCGTGATCTCTTCGCGAACCGCTTTCGGCCATCCGGTCGGGATCGCGTGTGACTCAATCGCAATATCAGTCGCGATACCCTTTTGCTTTGGATCTCCAAGGACCCGAACGACTCTACCCGTCGCCTGCTCAACGCGACTTGGATAGTCGAGAATCTCCGCGACGACGATCTGCCCGGGCTGTGCCTTAGCGGCCTCGCCTTTCGCGATCAGGATTCGATGTGAGATTCTTGAATTGTCTGGAATGACCAGGCCGATGCCGCGCTCACGGATAAACTGGCCCGCAACCTCACGCACGCCGCGCTCCAACACTTCGACCAGGTTCCCCTCCGGCTTGCCGCGGCGGTCTTTCCCAATGATCTTGATCGCAACCCGGTCGCCATCGAACAACGGCCGCATTTCGCGGGCCGACAAGTACACGTCGTCACCGCCGCCATCGCGGATCACAAAGCCGAAGCCGTCCCTGTGACCGCTGACGGTCCCGGTAATCAGGTCCAGCTTGGCGGTAAGACAGAACTCGCTGCGGCGATTCTGGATGATCTGACCGGCCCTGACCATCTTATT
>WTCH01000272.1 GCA_013138675.1 Woeseiaceae bacterium
TGGAGGGCAGCATCGCCTTCTTTCTCGAGGCCTCGTTTCTCGGTATGTTGCTGTACGGCGAGAAACGGTTTAGTCCGCGCGTGCATTTGTTCGCCGCCGTAATGCTTTTCCTGGGCTCCTGGGCTTCCGCCTTTTTCATCATTGTCACGAATGCCTGGATGCAACACCCTGTTGGTTATGAAGTTCTGGCAGATGGGACCGTCAGTATTTCAAGTCTTTGGGAGGTCCTGACAAACCCATGGATTAAATGGCAGTACGCACACACGGTTAATGGGGCCGTTGTCACAGCCTCTTTTGTAATGGCCGGTGTGGGCGCTTACTACCAGCTTGCCGGCAAACACCTTGAATTCGCCAAAACGTTTCTCCGGACCGGCGTTGTTGTTGCTGCTGTCGCATCTGTAATTCAGGCATTTCCGACGGGTCACGAGAACGCCCGGCAGGTATTTGAAGAGCAGCCCATTACGGGTGCCGCCATGGAAGGGTTGTTTAAATCCGAGCGCGGCGCCGGTTTGTTATTGGTCGGTCAGCCCAACATGGAAACGCTGCAGATCGATAACCCGCTGTACATTCCGAACATGCTCAGCATTCTGTTGTACGACCAACTGTATGCTGAAGTTGAGGGACTGGACGCGTTCCCACGCGAAGAATGGCCCACGAACGTTCCGCAATTGTATTACTCATATCACATCATGATTTTGCTCGGCAGTTTCTTCCTGGCGTTGATGGGGGCTAGCCTACTGCTTCTTTGGCGCGGCCAAATTTTTCACGAGCGGTGGCGCGGCTTGTTGTGGATCATGTTGCTCAGCACGCCACTCCCTGTCCTGGCCAATATTGCAGGATGGCATACCGCCGAACTTGGGCGTCAACCATGGCTGGTTCATGGGCTCTTCAAAACCGTCGATGGCATTTCTCCACTCGTGCATTCCGGCAACGTACTTCTCACGCTAATTGGTTTTATAGGTATGTATACGTTGCTCGGCCTGCTGTATTGCCTGTTTTTTGGTCGAATCGTCGGCGCGGGTCCTGTTTCTTCCCTGGAAGCAGACTAACCGGCGTGCGCTGACACAACTCTTTACCACGAGGCCCACAGATGGAAACGTTTTGGTTTATCGCAGTAGGATTCATGTTTGCCATGTTTCTCGTATTGGACGGCTTCGATTTTGGTGTCGGCACCATCTACTTTCGCATAGCGAAGACGGACGCCGAACGCACTCGTTTGCTGGATTCGATCGGTCCGGTCTGGCACGGCAATGAAGTGTGGCTAGTCGCCGGTGGCGGGTTGCTGTTCTTTGCGTTTCCGAAGGTCTATGCCTCCGCTTTCAGCGGCTTCTACCTGGCATTCATGCTGATGCTTTGGCTGTTGATGCTACGAGGTATTTCAATCGAGTTACGTCATCAATTGAAAACTCCGATGTGGCGGCCTGTCTGGGATGTGACCTTTTCTGTATCGAGCTTTTTGCTTGCCTTCGTTTTCGGCGTGGCAATAGGCAACCTGACGCGGGGTGTACCGATCAATGCCGAAGGCTTCTTTTACATTCCATTTTGGACGGACTTTCGCCCGCTTCCTGATAATCCGGGAATTCTCGACGCCTGGACAATAACAAAGGGTCTGCTGACAGTCGTCTTGTTGTCAGTACACGGCGCTAACTGGGTCGCATTGAAAACCGATGGGATTCTGTATGAGCGAGCCGCCAGGCTGGCGAAGCGAGGAGGCTGGATGCTCGTCGTCATTACTATCATCAACATTGCTACATTTGAATCTGCGCACGAGTTGCTGTACGAAAATTTCAATGCACGACCGTTGGGGTGGATCATTGTCGCTGCGGCACCATTCACCCTTGCCTGGTTGTTGTATTCCCGACATAAGATGCGTGATGTGCAGGCCTGTGCCGCAAGCACACTTTTCATATTGATCACTTTAGGAGTATCGGCCTGGGCCTATTATCCGAATATGCTGATTTCGCCGACGCATCACGAATATAACCTGACAATCTATAACTCGGCGGCAACACCGTATGCCTTGCAAACCGGACTTTACTGGTTCATTCCCGCGCTCTGCCTAATTGCCGTCTACACGGTCTACGTGCATCGGGCCTTCTGGGGCAAGGTGCCGGTTCCCGAAGAAGGGCAGGAGCACTAATAATCAGGCCAAGCCTAATCGTTGCTGTTTGCATTCAGATTGTCTTGGCCCGTGTTTGTTCACAATCGATTTACCAGTGGAGGAGAACTGGGACGTATCGACTGCTGAAGCACGAATGCACGACGTGTTACAGGAACCTGGCAACATCCGAATTGAGTACGACAAGCCTGCCGTATGTTCGACCTGGACTTAGAACGTTCGCTTCTGGCATGCAGGTAGGAAAAAGCGAGTCGCCCCGTCTAGACACAATCGAATACGGAAACAGATATGTCCGATCAAAATACACGCTCGTTTCTTAGGTATCGTGACCTTGTCGAGAGGCCAAAACCCAGTGAGGAACTCGAACTGTCTGTACAGCTCGATTCCTATCCAACCATGGCGTTCTTTTTCATGTTGGCCGGTTCTACTGTCATCGGTACGTTGGGGCTGCTCGCAAACAGTGCGGCCGTGATAATCGGTGCCATGATAATTGCGCCTCTGATGAGCCCGATCGTTTCGATGTCCTACGGTCTGGTGGCTGGAAAAGTCACGATTACATTGCGGGCACTTCTTGCGGTCGCTGCCGGCACGATTTTGACAATCGGCCTGGCTTTCCTGATCACTGAGGCCATCGGTTGGAAACTGGCTGGGTCGGAAATTGTCGCGAGGATGAAGCCCAGCCTCCTGGACCTGGGTGTCGCTGCAGCGGCCGGCGCGTCGGCGGCCTATGCGTATATCCGTCCGAACGTCTCGGCGGCATTGCCAGGTGTTGCGATCGCGGTCGCATTGGTCCCGCCACTATGTACGGTCGGGATCGCAATGTCGTTGGGGGCGGAAGGGAGTGCCGACGTAGGGCTGGCGCTGGACGGCTTCAGCGGCCGCGGCCCAATGCTGCTTTACCTGACGAATATCGTCGGAATCGTCCTGACGAGCGGCCTGGTCTTCTACGTTGCATATTTTCGCCGCCGGCTACTCGCCGTTGGTGCCCTCCTGATGATCTGCGCCGGGCTGACCCTCGTCGTGCCGCCCCTCGGCGTCAGCATGGATAATTTGCTGGTCAGGAACCAGGTGCATCGCAGCATGTCCGTCGAAAGTAACGTCTATCTGCCAGAGGCAAGCAATGTTCGATTCAGAAGTCTGGGCGTCCAAATAAAGCAGGGCGTTGTATATGTGCGTGCCAACGTCGTGGCGTCGCCGAGCCTGATTGAGCAGGAGACGGTTGATGCTCTGCGCAGCAAGCTGGAGGAGATTGTTGGCCAGCAGGTCGTCCTCGAATTCGGCGTCATCCCTGAGGAGGTGATTACCAGCGGGAGCGGGACGTAAGCCATCGGTGGAGTTTGTCTTCAATGGTTCGTTCGGCAACAACAGCACCCCGACCATGATGGACTCAGATCGCCTCAGGGCGATCTCCGGGGCTGCGCACCGTCATCGCAAGCGATGGACGTCCAAAACGCCTGCGCGTTTTGACTCGGACCGTCCCTGGTCCTCGCCCTCGCGCAGCTCGGGTCGCTTCGCGTTCCAAATCGGCAATCCTGCCGATTTGTGTCGAATATGGACCGTCGAATGTATCCGACGGGTACATCCAAATCCGAGCCAAATCGGCCAATATGCTAACCATCAAACCCGAAATCGGGAATCGCCCAGTGATTGTCACGATAAATGCGGATATTTCTACAATGAGCGGACCAGCAGAATACCGAACACTAGTAAACGATCTTCTGAATTTGAAGTGGTCAAATCAATTCGGAATTTTGCAAATTGAAGACTGCGTGCGGTCAGAAATTCACGCACAGGTGAATCTTGATGATCGTCTGCTAGAACACAAAGGCCTTGATTGCATCGTACCTCGAGCGAATGAAGGCTAGGCAAGCGAGAATCAAACACAAGTTTGGGCGCGTGACATTCGACTGATCGTATTTTGAATTATGGCGTGCTGAGAGATAGGTTGGGAACGAGAAGCGAGATGTCGTCATTTGATCATTGTGCGTCTGCTCCTAATCGACCCAGGATAGGCATGAAAATGGCACAGTTCATAAATAAGGGATGAACATGAAGATTCGACAGCAGATTAGAATGCGCACTTTAGGAACCATTATGATCGCGGCTTTTTATCTATCGGCAACAGGATGTGCGACCGACAGTCAGGCTGCCAAGGGGGCGGC
>WTCH01000290.1 GCA_013138675.1 Woeseiaceae bacterium
CCCGCGTTGATCTGAACGTGCGTGCCACTCTTGTCCGAGGCCTCGAACGAAATTGTTTCGAGTAAGCGCTCCATGACCGTGTGCAACCGGCGTGCGCCGATATTCTCGGTGTTTTCATTGACCTGGAACGCAACCTCCGCAAGGCGCCTGACGCCGCTCTCGGTGAACTCGATGTCAACCTCCTCGGTCGCGAGAAGGGCCATGTACTGCGATGTCAACGAGGCGTCCGGCTCGGTCAGGATGCGGACGAAGTCCTCGGTCGTCAGCGACTTGAGCTCGACGCGGATCGGGAAGCGGCCCTGCAATTCAGGAATCAGGTCCGACGGCTTCGAAATGTGAAAAGCACCCGACGCGATGAACAGGATGTGGTCCGTCTTGACCATGCCGTACTTCGTGTTGACCGTTGAGCCTTCGACCAGCGGCAGAAGGTCTCGCTGCACGCCCTCACGTGACACATCGGCACCCTGCGTGCCGGAACTCTTCGCTACCTTGTCGAGCTCGTCCAGGAACACGATGCCATGCTGCTCGACGGCTTCGAGCGCCTGCGTCTTGACTTCCTCTTCGTCGAGCATGTTCGCGGCTTCTTCGTCAGTGAGCTGCTTGAGCGCGTCCTTGACCTTGAGCTTGCGTGTCGAGCGGCGATTGCCGCCGAGGTTCTGGAACATGCCCTGTAACTGGCTGGTCATCTCCTCCATGCCTGGCGGTGCCATGATTTCGACGCCGACCGACATCGCCTGGATCTCGACTTCAATCTCCTTGTCATCGAGTTTGCCTTCACGCAGCATCTTGCGAAATTTCTGTCGCGTGTCGTTGTCCTGGGGCTTGTCGTCTGCGTCAACCGTAAAGCCAATCGGCTGCTTCGGCGGGGGCAACAAGGCATCGAGTACACGCTCCTCAGCCGCGTCTTCGGCGCGATGCCGCAGTTTCGACATTGCGTCCTCGCGAATCATTTTCACAGCAGTGTCCATCAGGTCACGGATAATGCTGTCAACCTCCCGGCCCACGTAGCCGACCTCGGTAAATTTGGTCGCCTCGATCTTGATGAACGGTGCCTTTGCCAGCCGTGCAAGGCGTCGTGATATCTCGGTCTTACCGACGCCGGTCGGGCCGATCATCAAAATGTTCTTCGGCGTTATCTCGCTGCGCAGCGGCTCGTCAACCTGCACGCGGCGCCAGCGATTGCGCAATGCAATGGCAACCGCACGCTTGGCTTCATCCTGGCCAACGATGTGCTTGTCCAGTTCCTGGACGATTTCCCTGGGGGTCATTTGAGACATGTTATTTCGCCGGTAATTCTTCGATGACAATGTTGTGATTGGTGAATACGCAGATATCGCCGGCAATATTCAGGGCTTTCTCGACAACGTCGCGCGCGCCGAGGTCCGTGTTCTGCAGCAATGCGAGCGCCGCCGCCTGCGCGAATGGTCCACCGGAGCCAATTGCCATCAGGTCATGTTCGGGCTCGATGACATCGCCGTTGCCGGAGATGACGAAGGAGCTCTCTTCATCGGCAACACAGAGCAATGCCTCGAGGCGACGCAGACGCCGGTCGGTGCGCCAGTCCTTGGCGAGTTCGATCGCTGCACGCGTCAGGTTGCCGTATTGCTCGAGCTTGCTTTCGAACAGTTCGAATAATGTGAAGGCATCCGCTGTGCCGCCGGCAAACCCGGCGATCACGCGGCCGTTGGCCAACCGCCTGACCTTGCGGGCGTTACCTTTCATTACGGTGTTGCCCATACTGACCTGGCCATCGCCAGCAATGGCAACAATGCCATTACGGCGTACCGAGACGATGGTCGTCCCTCGAAATTGATCCATAGTGATTATCCAATCGCCGCTAAAGCCGCTCCCACGATTAACTTTTCTTGCGGGCGCGCGGATGAGTTTGGTCGTATATCTGGGCTAAGTGCTGGAAGTCAAGGTGCGTATAGACCTGGGTCGTGGAGATATTGGCGTGCCCGAGGAGTTCCTGGACGCCGCGCAGGTCATGACTCGACTCGAGGAGGTGGGTCGCGAAGGAGTGCCGGAACAAATGTGGAGACACCTTAGTATCGATGCCCTGGCGTTTCGCCCAGTGGGTGACACGAGACTGCACCGAACGCCGGCTGATGCGCGTCCCGCGGTTGCTGACGAACAGGGCTTTCTCGTCGGCGGGCGCGAGGTCGCCGCGTGATTTCTGCCACCGGGCCAGTGCGGCGAGCGCATGCCTGCCGACCGGAATAATGCGGTCTTTGTTGCCCTTGCCGGTGACATGCACTGTCGCGTCGTGCACGTCGATGTCACCGCAGTCCAGATCAGTCAGTTCGGCGAGTCGCAACCCCGATGAATACAGTAATTCGAGAATCGCGCGGTCGCGGTTGATGAGTGTGGTGTCGCCCGGAATGTCGAGCAAGCGTGCCATCCGGTCAGCATCAAGGTTGCCGGGTAACCGCTTGGGTGCTTTGGGTGCCGATACAGATACAACCGGGTTCGTCTTGACGTGTTTCTCACGTAACAAATAACGGAAAAACGTCCGCGACGCTGACAATCGTCGCTGAATACTCTTTGATGACAGGCCACGACGGAAGCTCGTCGCCGAGAAAGCACGGATGTGCTCGCTGTCGAGATCACCCCACTTGCTGATGTTGTTGTCCTTACAGAAACCAAGCAGTGCCTCGAGGTCGCGGCGGTAGTGCTTGCAGGTTAGTTCGGACAGGCGGCGTTCAAATCCGAGGTGATGAATGAACTTGTCGATCCAGGTCCTAATAGCGTCTCAGTGCTCCTGCGACGAGGTCCCCGACGCGCGCCAGGAAATCAATGCTCATGCCCGGATGGAAGCGGTCGGTATCGTTGCTGCCAATGGCAAGAAAGCCGATTTCGGCCTTGTTGCCGAGCGGCACGAGTGCGACAGAGCCGATTTCCTCGGCATCGTCCTGGAACAGGAACTCCCGCTGTGAATCGCGAACCTGCCCGCAGCGCGGCCCCTTGCCGTTGAGGAAGGTGTCAAAAGGTCCCAGCACTTTGTCTTCGCGCCGGACGACGCGGAAGAAGCGACCCTCGTCAATGTCATCGAACATCGTCGGGTCAGCGAACAGGACCAGAACCGAGTGATCGGCACCGAAACCGCTGCGCATGGCCTTTTCGATAGCAGAAACACAGGATGGCAGGTCGGGAGCAGCGAACAGCTGCAGAGTTAATTCGTGAATTTTTGCGACCAGTACGCCGTTGTCGCGGGCGACTTCAATGAGCTCCTTGAGCTGGCGCTGCAATTTGAGGTCTTTCTGTCGCAGCAGCGCAACCTGGCGCTCAACCAGCGATAC
Organism: Woeseiaceae bacterium; assembly: GCA_013138675.1. Classification (GTDB taxonomy): domain Bacteria; phylum Pseudomonadota; class Gammaproteobacteria; order Steroidobacterales; family Woeseiaceae; genus UBA1847. The sequence continues at coordinate 3,300 of WTCH01000290.1, forward strand.
GGCGCCACCGGCACCGTGCGGTAGTTCGAGCTGGCGGAGCAACGCGGCATTGCGCTCAAAAAAGTCGGGATTGGCTTCGAGGAACTCGCGAACAGCCTGTTCGGAGACCTCTTCTTCGGCGTACTCCGGCTTACGTTGTGTGCTCATAGATCAATCGTTCCTTCACTAATCAATTCGGCATTGCCAGTGAGCCATACAGGCTCAGCCTCACCGCGCCAGCTTACCACGAGTTGCCCGCCCGGCAGTTGCACCCGAACTTCATCATCAAGCAGTCCAAGCTGTTGCCCGGCCACGGCTGCAGCACACGCACCGGTGCCGCAGGCAAGCGTTTCGCCGACGCCGCGCTCCCATACGCGCAGCTCGATAGTCGAGCGGTCATTGATGCTCATGAAGCCCACATTCGTTGCTTCGGGGAATCGCGTGTGTTCCTCGATGGCCATGCCCAGCCGGTCCACGTCGGCCGAGGCGATGCTGTCGACGAGCAACACACAATGCGGATTTCCCATCGAAAGCACCGACACCTTGTGCGAGCGGCCACAAGTGTCGAGGTCGTACTGGTCTGCCCGCTCGTTCGCAACGAACGGTACCTTGGCGGGTTCGAATTCTGGGGGTCCCATGCTTACCGAGACCTGGTCATCGTCTAGCACCGTGGCTTCGATCAGGCCAGCGGGGCTCTCGAGAGTGAACGAGCGCAGCGGTGCAGCGCTTCTCGCGAGCATCCAGGCAACGCAACGAACGCCATTGCCGCATTGCTCAACCTCGGAGCCGTCCCTGTTGAATACCCTGTAGCTCGCTGCAGCCGTATTGCCGGCGGGCGGACCGACCCACATGAGTTGGTCGAAACCGGGACCGGAGGCCGGATTGCCGAGCCGCCGAATACCGTCCGCAGACGGCGGCGGCGCGTTTTTCTCGCGCTGATCAACGACGACAATCTGGTTGCCGGCGCCTTGCATTTTCAAATAGGGAAACAACATTAGAAGCGGTGATTTTGCCCGTTGGACATTTGAAGTCGGCGGCTGTAGTTTACATAAAACTCGAAAAACATTGCCCTTGAGGAGAGGTCATGCGGCACATAATGGTACTGAACGCTAAGGGTGGATGCGGAAAAAGCACACTCGCGACGAATATTGCTTCCTATTTTGCAAACGAAGGCGCCACTGTCGCCCTCGCTGACTACGATCCACAACGTTCGAGCCTAGACTGGCTGGAGCGCCGCCCGGATAACCGGCCAGCGATCGCTGGAGTCGCCGCATTCGAAGGCGGCCTGAGACATGTGCCGCGCAACGCCGACATCGTCGTCAGCGATGCGCCCGCGCGTTCGCACGGCAAGGAGCTGGCCGATCTCGTCAAGCATGCAGAGACCATCGTCGTGCCCGTACTGCCGTCGACGATTGACATGCAGGCAACCTCGACGTTCCTCACGGAGCTGCAAGGTGTCAACAAGGTACAGAACAAGCAGGTGAAGATCGGCGCACTGGCGAATCGCGTTCGTGACAACACGCTTATCTTCGATGATCTTGACGAGTACCTGACGAAGGCGCGCGTCCCGTACATCGCTGCTCTGCGTGATGCACAGAACTATGTGCGCGCGTATACGCGTGGCATCGGCATCTTCGAGCTGCCCGAGTATCTTGCGTGGCCGGACTGGGATGAGTGGGAACCGCTCACAGCCTGGTTACGGAGCGTCCGAAGCCAGCCTTGATCGCACGGGGCCACCTGTAGGAGCCCGGCCCACCGGGCGACCAAGTCCGACGCACAGGACCGAAGCCGGCATCTTTGTTGCCGGTATGGCTCCCTGCGGTCCGCTTTACTACCGGCAACAAAGATCCCGCCCTCGGCCTCCCCGGAGATCGTAGAGGTCCGGGCATCGGGTGCGCACGCGAGCGTCGTGTGCAGCGCCGCGACGCCGGGAGCCAAAGCAAGCGGAGTACGATCTGAGCGAGCCAGGGATG
>WTCH01000365.1 GCA_013138675.1 Woeseiaceae bacterium
TAGCCCCACCACGGGTGCCACCAGCAACCTGTGGTAGGCGGCCCGTCGGCGACATTCGAGTCAATGTTTGTCCAGCCGTAACCGAGGTCGACGTACGGTATCAGTGGACCTTCAGTGAAGTTAAAGGTGCCTTTGAGGCGTCCGTTCCATTGCGTCAGGCTATGATCGATCTGAATGTCCGGATCAGCCGGATTTTCGGACACTAAAATCGCCGTGTAGTCCGGCTTGAGATAGTCAATATCGAGTCCAAGGGCAAAGTATTTATTGAAGTTGTAGGTAAAGTTCGCGCCAAAACCGACCTCACTTTTGACGCTCAGAGAGGACGTATCCGGGGTCGGTGTTTCCGGTCCACCCTCACCGCCTACTGAAAGACTGTCCTGGTAGATGGCCGCAAGCGAGAAATCCCAGGACTGCGCCGACGACAACGCAGGCGCCAAAGCAAACAAGAAAATTACAAGTACACGCATTATTTTTTCATTTTGGATAGTTATTAGTTGTTACATGTTGCGACGATATTCGCCGCCGACATGATATAGAGAATTGGATACCTGGCCCAGAGAATTAGACTTGACGGTCTCCATGAGTTCCGCGAAGACATTGCCACGTTCCCGGGCAACCGCCTGCAAACGCGTCAATGCCGGCCCACTTTCCTCGGCATGGGTCGCCTGGAAGCCACGAACGTGTTGAATCTGGTCATTCTTCTCAGCGTCAGTTGAGCGTATCAGCTCCTGCTCGTGCACCTCGTCTTCCTGACCTTTCTTGGGGAGAAACGTATTTACACCGATCAGTGGCAGCGATCCGTCGTGCTTCTTGCTCTCGTAGTAGAGGCTTTCGTCCTGGATCTTGCCGCGCTGGTACATCGTGTCCATTGCACCGAGCACACCGCCACGATCGGAGATGCTCTCGAACTCCGTGTAAACCGCTTCTTCAACAAGGTCCGTCAACTCGTTGACGATGAATGAGCCCTGCCACGGGTTTTCGCAGAAGTTCAGGCCCAGCTCGCGCGAAATGATCATCTGAATGGCGACCGCGCGCCTTACGGACTGCTCGGTCGGCGTTGTGATCGCTTCATCGAACGCGTTCGTGTGCAGACTGTTGCAGTTGTCGAACATTGCGTACAGCGCCTGCAGCGTTGTTCGAATATCGTTGAAGCTGATTTCCTGCGCGTGCAGGCTGCGGCCTGACGTCTGTACGTGGTATTTGAGCATTTGCGAACGGTTGTTTGCGCCGTAGCGCTCGCGCATCGCACGCGCCCATATCCGACGTGCTACGCGGCCGATAACCGTGTACTCAGGATCCATCCCGTTCGAGAAAAAGAAACTCAGGTTTGGCGCGAAGTCATTGATATCCATGCCGCGCGCGAGATAATACTCGACGATCGTGAAGCCGTTGGAAAGCGTGAACGCGAGCTGGCTGATTGGGTTCGCGCCTGCTTCAGCGATGTGATAACCGCTGATCGAAATGCTGTAGTAATTGCGAACGTTGTTCTCGATGAAGTACTGCTGCACATCGCCCATCATCTTCATCGCGAATTCAGTCGAGAAGATGCAGGTATTCTGTGCCTGGTCTTCCTTGAGAATATCGGCCTGAACCGTTCCGCGCACGTTCACGAGTGTTTCCTGGCGAATACGTTCATAGGTCTCGGCGTCGACGAGCTTGTCACCCGAAATACCCAGCAGACCCAGGCCAAGGCCGTCGTTACCCTCAGGCAGATCGCCTTCGTAGCGTGGCCGTTCCTTACCGTCGAAATATTTGTCGATTCCTGGCTGCACGGCCTCCCATTCACCGGTCTCGCGCAGGTGTTTTTCGACCTGCTGGTCGATGGCGCTGTTCATGAAGAACGCGAGAATCATTGGCGCCGGGCCATTGATCGTCATCGATACCGACGTCGTCGGCGAGCAAAGGTCGAAACCGGAGTACAGCTTCTTCATGTCGTCGACGGATGCAATCGATACGCCCGAATTGCCGACCTTGCCGTAGATATCAGGCCTCTCGTGCGGGTCCTCGCCGTAGAGCGTTACAGAGTCGAACGCGGTCGACAGCCGCGCTGCCTCCTGGCCCAGTGACAGGTAATGGAAACGACGGTTGGTCCGCTCAGGCGTACCTTCGCCGGCGAACATTCGCGTCGGATCTTCGCCGAGACGCCGGTACGGATAGACACCGCCTGTGTACGGATAGCCACCCGGCAGGTTCTCTTTCGACAAGAACTGCAGCAGCTCTCCCCAGTCGCGATAATCGGGCGCAGCAATTTTCGGAATGCGCTGGTGACTCAGGCTCTCGCGATAATTGCGCCCGGTGATCTCACGGCCGCGCACGGTATAGCTGTACTCGTCCGCGCGCACGCCTTCCTTGCGCTTCGGCCATTCTCTGAGTAGTCGAACAGATTCCGGCGACAGGTCGCTCACGGCTTCCTGGTATCGCTGCCGCAGGACCATCAAGCTGCGGTCGTCTCCGTCAGTCAGCGATTCGGGCTTGTACAGCTCGAGCACATCGGGCAACTGCGGGTCTTCGATGGCTTTGAGTGCTTCGAAAAGGTGCTGTGCGTTGCTCGCGGTATCGGCTTGCGTGTCGATGCCGCTATTGATCGCCCGACCTTGCTCAGCGATCTCGGCCAGGTAGCGAACGCGAGCGCCAGGAATCATCGCCGTGGCGCGGGGCTCCCGGACTGAGGTGTCGATATCCGGCGCCCAGGCTTCTTGATCGAAGCCAGCTTTCTCAGCGAGCCGGCGGCACAATTCAGAGAACATGTAGCTGATGCCCGGATCATTGAACTGGCTTGCGATCGTCGGATAGACGGGAATCTCGTCGTCGGCCGTATCGAACGCCGTGTGGTTACGCTTCCACTGCTTGCGAATGTCGCGCAACGCATCTTCAGCGCCACGTTTGTCGTATTTGTTGAGCACGATCAGGTCGGCGAAATCGAGCATGTCGATTTTTTCGAGCTGGCTCGGCGCACCGTACTCGCTCGTCATGACGTAGACCGAAAAGTCGACAAGATCGACGATCTCGCTGTCGCTCTGTCCAATGCCGGCCGTCTCGACAATGATCAGATCGAAGCCAAGCGATTTGAGGAAGCCGATATGATCGCCCAGCATCTCGCTCGTCGCCAGATGCTGTCGCCGCGTTGCGATCGAGCGCATGAAGATCCGATCGGAGCGCAGCGTATTCATACGGATGCGGTCGCCAAGTAACGCGCCGCCTGTTCGGCGTCGGGTCGGGTCAACCGCGAGCACGGCGATACGCATGTCCGGGAAACAGCCCAGGGTGCGATTCAGAATCTCGTCCGTGACACTGCTCTTGCCAGCACCACCGGTACCCGTGATGCCAACGACCGGTACTTTGCCGGATTTTATCTGCCATTCCTTGCGCAGTGCGGCGACCTGGGCATCGCTGAATGCGCCCTCTTCGATGGCCGAGATCATCGCGGCCACGTCGGTCGTGTTATCAGGACTTATCTCGCCCGGACTCGTCGTCTCCCGTCGACCCGACTCGGTCCGCTCGACGAGATCCCTGATCATCGACTCGAGGCCCAGTTCCATGCCGTCGTGCGGGTGATAGATACGTTCGACGCCGTATTCCATCAGGCCTTCGATTTCCTCAGGCGTGATCGTGCCACCACCGCCGCCGAAGACCTTGATGTGCGGCGCACCAAACTCGCGCAGCCGATCCACCATGTAGCGAAAGAATTCGTTGTGGCCTCCCTGGTAGGAACTCACAGCGATGCCGTCTGCATCTTCCTGGATGGCAGCGCGTACGATGTCATCGACGCTACGGTTGTGCCCGAGATGAATGACCTCTGCACCCTGAGCCTGGATCAGGCGTCGCATGATATTGATGGCCGCATCATGGCCATCGAACAATGAGGCGGCTGTCACGAATCGCAGGGGGGCCTTGTCCCTGGTCCCAGGTGCTCTTGGCAGGTCTGAGGCTGCAGTACTCATAAACCGGGATTCTCCGAGCAAAACACAGCAGGATTGCTCACCAGCTGGGCGAGAATCCCTTAAAAATCAATCGGTTTTGCTGTTGCAAAAATTTTAATGTAGATTAAAATAATTCAGATTCACCGAAATCTCAAGTACCAGGCACACATTCCATGGCACGAAATCCCGACGAAACCCGTTTTAGCCAACAACGCGACCGCGTTCTCAAGGCAGCGGCCCACTGTTTTAACCGCAAAGGCTACAGCGGTGCCTCCCTGAAAGACGTCGCCAATATGCTGGGTCTGACCGACCCTGCTCTCTACTATTACGTGAAGAACAAGGAAGAACTGGTGTACCTCTGCTACGTGCGCGCAGCCGATGTCGGCCGTGAAGCGATGCAGCGGGCTGTTGCCGAGGGCGGCACGGGGCTCGAACAGGCGCGCCGCTACCTGCGTTTTCACATTGAGATAATGGTCGGTGAACGCGGCCCGATTGCCATCATGAGTGAAATCCCGTCGCTCAAGCCGGAGCATCGCGACGAGGTCCTTGAGCTATCCCGGCAACACAGTAAGAACTTCGAGGACATTCTTGAGGCCGGCATAGCCGATGGCAGCATCGAAGCGTGCGACGTACGCATGACCGGCAACGCAATAATGGGCTCCATCAACTGGATCCCCAAGTGGTTTCACGGTGGCGAGGCGGCGGCCGACAATGTCATCGCCGGGTTTCCCGACGTATTGACGCGAGGACTGGCTGCGAAGTCTGTCTAATTGACACCTTCGAGATGCGCGGCGAGCTCCCGCTCTATTGTCTCCATATCCGGTCTCGCCGGATCCTGGTCGATGATGTCAATGTCGACGCGGCTGGCAATATACTCGAGGCGAGCTGCGATTCGTCTTTCGATCTGGCCGTAATAATCGTCGCCAGAGCGCGTACCACCCGGAGAACTCGGCTCAATTATCGTCATCGGGCTCGTCGTCGCAGATATCCTGGAGCCGGTTCGATCGCGTAACAACGCCATGTCCTTGCGAATCGCCTTCGTCAGTAGAACCAGGTCGCCGTATTCCTTGCGCAATTCAACAAAGAGGCGATCGGACTCCACCCGCTGTTCGGCGTCCAGCGTAGCTAATACCTGCGTCGCAACATGAACGTATTCTTTGGTCCCGCGTTCCGCGGCAACCCGATACCAGGCCGACGCCTTAATCTGATCTTCTTCAACGCCTTTGCCAGTCAGGTACATGAAGCCAACCATGTATTGACCGAATTTGTCGCCGATCGGGACAAGCTCGTTACGGTAGATGAAAAACGCGCGTTTGTAGTCAGTTCGCTCGTAGACTTCCTCGGCCTGTTGCTGCACGCGCAAGGTCTTTGCGTCGACCGGCATATCGAG
>WTCH01000278.1 GCA_013138675.1 Woeseiaceae bacterium
GAACAGCCCGGCAAGGGGAAACAACGGCAAGGCACTGAACATCGAGTAGCCCGTGGCATCCATCGTCGTTGTAACGAGTATCGCGATTACGGTTCCGGCTGTCGCCGGCAGCATTTTCTTATTCATAGTCGGAAGATGCCTGTCAGTGGCTGCTTGGTTGCGCCGCCGGAATATTCATCTGCTCAACGATAGCCTTGAACACCGGATGCTCGCGCATCGGCTCGACGGCACCGCCATAGGCGTGCGGGTGAACGACCCAGGGTAGCCAGTCGGCGCGGCTCTCGTAAGCGACATTCATCCATGTTACCGCCTGCTCAATCTCGCCCATGGCGGCGTAGGCCAGCGCGATATGAAACTGGTCTCTCGGTGTTGAATTGATCGACATTGAATCGATAATCGACTGGGCCTGGTCGTGCCTCCCTGCAAGACCGTAACTAATCCCCAGCGACCAGTTGCGAAACGGATCGCCTTGCGGGATCTGCTCGTGGATCACTACTGCTTCGTCGAAGCGACCTTGCGCTGAGTAAATCTGCCCTAGCGAGTAGCGGCAAAGATCCAGGGATGTTGCGAACATCAGGCACTCTTCAGACACCTTCTCGGCTTCTTCCCAATCCCCCTCGAGCATGTACAACCATGATGTGAAGCCGGCCCAAAGTGGATCCACCGGGCTGAGATCGCGGGCCTTATTGCTGATTTCGATCGCTTCTTCGTTGCGGCCCAGAAGCACCAGCAGATACGCGTAATGGGCATAGGCGTGGTCGAGGCTCGGGCTCAACTGAATTGCACGCTGAAACGTTTTCTCAGCTTTCTGCCAATCCCAGTCGTAATAAAGCTGCGCCTCGGCGAGGGCTGCCCACGCTTCGCCCGATAGCTCATCGAGTTCGAGGGCTTTCTCTGCCGCCGCGATCGCCTTCGGGAACGCATCGTGGGAGCTGACGCCGTGGCCAATGGTGTTGTAGCCAAGCGCCAGACCCGCATAGGCAAGGGGCTCACGAGGGTCGATCGCCACCGCCTCGTGCAAATACTCCATGCCCTTCATGATGGCTCCCGGCTCGAGCTGCTTAACGAAGAACATGCCCTTGAGGTAGGTCTCATAGACCTCCGGGTTGACCTGTCGCGTGTCTGCCAGCCTTGCCAATTCTTCCGGGGTTAATTCGACGCTGACCTGGCTGGCGACCTCACGGGCTACGTCCGATTGCATGGCCAGCAGGTCCCGCAGTTCGCGCTCGTAAGTGCTGGTCCAGAGGTATTCGTCGGTCCGCGCGTCGATGAGCTCGACGGTCACTCGTATCGTTTCGCCATCGCGACGCACTGATCCGACGATAACGTTGGCTACTCCGAGTTCACCCGCGATATCGGGCAGGCTTTTGTCGGAATCCCGGTACGTCGCTGTGGATGTGCGTGATTTGACGCGCAGGCCACTGATCTGCGACAGCGTTGACGTCATCGACTCGTGAATACCGTCAACGAGATAGGCCTGCTCCGGGTCGCCGATCAGGTTGTCGAGTGGCAATACGGCGATGGAATTCGGGTGGATTTCACGTCCGAATACACTGACACCGAAAATCTCGTCGGTTTGCCGGATGTCCTGCACGGCACGCAGCCCGATAATCAGTATCATCACGCCGAGCCCTGCGAGCATCAGGAAATCCACGCCGTTCAGGCGCAGATTGGCCGCACCTTCGCCAGCCGCTGCCGGCGGCGTCTTGAATACGCCCTCGCTCGTAATCTGAAAGCGCCAGGCGAACAGGATAGCGACGGGGAAACCGAGAACCGCGGCTAACCAAACGTATCGTATTGCCCGGTCAGGAATATCCAGGCCAGGAAAGAGCTCCGAGGCAGCCTGTATCACGACCCAGGCCGCGACAATGTACAGCGCCACTGTCCCTAAAACGCGGCGGCGGCGCAGCTCGCGCATCAGATTCATAAAATCAGAATAACAGGAACTGCCAAACTGATCCTTGTCGGCGCCATTCCCGGGGTTACACTCAGCGACATTATGAGTACCGCCGAACAAAGCCTGGCATTCGAACGACTGGTGCGACCGCACTTCGATCGCCTGTACCGACTGGCATGGCGACTGACTGGCGCAAAAGCCGAGGCCGAAGACCTGTTCCAGGAGTTGCTGGTCAAGGCCTACAGCAAACTCGACGACCTCGTAGAGATTGAAGAGCCAGGGTCATGGTTGTGCCGGGTCATGTACAACCTCTTCATCGACGAGCGGCGACGCTTTGCGCGGCAGCGCTTGCATACCGTTGACGAGGGGCATCTTGGCGGGGACGGCCTTGAGGGACTGCCAGGCACCGAAAACCCAGTGCTCGACAACGAGCGCCTCGAGCGCATAAATGAGCTCGACAACGCCCTGGCCCAGCTCAGTGACGATCACCGAGTCGTCGTATTGCTGCACGACACGGAAGGCTACAAACTCTCTGAAATTGAAGAGCTTACGGGCATACCGGTCGGCACCGTGAAATCCCGGCTGCACCGCGCGCGAGCCAGATTACGTGAAATCCTCGTCGCGAACGGAACCATTTCCTGACACCGGTCGTGTAAGGGATCAAGCAGGACAAAACTATGCAAAACACAGATACAAACAGGCAGGACCAGGAGGTCCTGGAGCTCTTAAAGGACTATCCAATGCCAGCAGCAGACGCAGCTTTCTACGACCAGGCTCTGGTGCGAGCCACGCATGAGGGTTCTCGTCGCCAGCGTAACAAGTGGATGCTGACGGGCTTTGGTGCAGCGGTCGCAGCGACGATCGCAGCCTGGATGATCGGTGGCATGTTGCTGAACGATCCGCAACTGCCTGATGCCGAGATGACGATTCCTGGTGTCACGATGGCGCTCGCAGAGCCGCGTACTGTAAATCTCGTTTTCGCTTCGGCTACGGCGCTCGACTCGGCAACACTAACCGTATCGTTACCGGATGGAATCGAGCTCAGCGGCTTCCCGGGACAGCGCGAGATTACCTGGGAGACGAGTCTGAATGAGGGCAAGAACCTGCTGCCATTGACGCTGGTTGCTTTGACGCCAGTCGGTGGCGAACTACTTGCCCGCCTCGAACACGAAGACCGTGACCGTACTTTTCGGTTGCGCGTGGATGTAACTTAAGGAATTGCCGGACCGTATGTCCGGCAAAGAGATGGAGTAGGACGATGAAACATATGAATGTATTGATTGCGACAATGGTGCTGACGTGTATCGCGTTTTTGCCGGCTAGTGTACGAGCTGCCGCCGACCTCGAGGATCTCGAGGTGACAATGGACATCATGGACGACATCAGCAGCGTAGATAGCAGCATTGCGATGATGGAAGGTCCTGACGGCGGCGACCTCGATGGCGTTGACGACGACGTTAATGATGATGTCGGTGACGACGCTGACGATGAATCCGAACGCGCCGACGACATGAATGAGGATGAGTCAGGCCGCGGGGAAGACGAGGTAGGCGAGGTAGGCGAATTCGGCGACGACGAGGAAGAATTCGAAGCTCATGCGGATGACTTCGGGGACGACAGCGACTTTGACGAAGACCACGACCTCGACGGCGAAGACGACTTCGAAGAAGAAGAAGGCGAAGATGTCGACGATGACGCGTTCGACGAAGAAGAGCACGAGGAAGACGACGACATGGATGACATGGACGACGATTCCGGCGATGACTCGGTCGACGACGACGTCTGATCAAATCCTGCCTTGATGACCCAAAAACCCCCCTTCCGGGGGGTTTTTTATGGACCACGTCATAGTTTTTGCAGGTACAAAGCCGGTACTCTTGCTTTCTACATAACGCGGACCACCTGGAGCTTGGGCCATTCTCGTGATGCGTGAAAAATTCGGCCGCCGAAAGGCGACCGGCGCACTAGCGCTACTAACGGCAATTTCGTGCCTAACGATCTCGCCGGCAGCGCTTGCGGCTGCCTACGATTCGTTCCAGGACGGCAATCGCCTGTTCCGCGATGACCTCTACTGGGCCGCATTACTTCGCTACCAGGAAGCCAGTGAGGCGGGCATGGACACGCCGATACTGCACTTCAATATGGGCGTCGCCCACTATCGTGCCCAGCAACACATCCGCGCGCGTGTTTCTCTGCTGAAG
>WTCH01000341.1 GCA_013138675.1 Woeseiaceae bacterium
GTGAAGGTAGCGGCTCAGATACAGGGTCAACGTGCCGGCAAGACCCTCAGGTGGCTCCGCTATCAGCCGTAGCTCGATAGCTGGCGTGTCCTCTTCGGGAAACGTTGGCTGCGTCCAGCCGAAGTGCATCATCGTCTTGTAGGCATCCAGCAATTCGAATTTCCGCGCGGCGTCAACGAGCGTGAACTCTTCCTCCGGCAGGAGAACGAGTTGGAACGGATTCAATTCACCGGCGTCTGCACTACTGTCGATCGGCATTCTCGGATTACCGTCCATATCAGTGTTAATGGGCAGAACCACGGCCCACGCAGGTGGCGCTTCTTCCTCGACAACTTCATCGTCCGCAACAGCCATGTCATCGCTGAAGACGGGAACCAGGTCCTCGTCGGTGAGAATTGGATTGCCGTCTTCGTCAAGCAGCGGTTCCTCCTCGGGCGGCGGCTCGTCCGGGAGAAATATCTCGGAGCCGACCGACACATTCTCTTCGTAGGAGAAGACAATGACTTCTACTGTGTAGCGACGTATCGGCTTTTCCTCGACCGATTCGTCGTCGATAGCCTCCTGGGCGGCTGCCGATCCAAGGAACAGTACGGTCGTTAGTAAGGTGGCGAATCTACTCATAGGCCTATTCTGGGAGTTCCGGCTATTTGACCGCAAGTTTTTCGAGGAGTTTCTCGATGCTCTTGAAGCGTGCATCCAGATTACTTAGATCCTGACGAAACTGCAGCCTGTGCGAACCCTGTAATTTGTACGTCTGGCCGTCATTTTGCACTAAGTCAATCAGCTCGACAGGGTCAACCTTGCTTTGCTCGCCAAAAACAATGTAGCCACCGGCGTCTGCTGCGTCGATCTTCTCGATACCGAGTGTCGTTGCCCGCTGCTTGATCGATGCCATGCGCAACAAGTTCTTTGCAGCCGGCGGAAGCAGGCCGAAGCGGTCGATGAGTTCCACCTGCAGCTCGCGCAGGTCTTCGGGCGAATCGCAGCCCGAAATACGCTTGTACAGAATGAGTCGCAAGTGAACGTCCGGCACGTAGTCATCGGGCAGCAGTGCGGGCACGTGCAAGTTAATGTCGACGCCAGTGTGCAACGGTCCGTCAAGATCGGGTTCGCGGCCATCGCGCAGGGAATCGACAGCGCGGCTGAGCAGTTCGGTGTACAGCGAAAAGCCGATTTCCTGGATTTGCCCGCTCTGCGTATCACCGAGCAATTCGCCGGCACCACGAATTTCGAGATCATGTGTTGCCAACGTGAATCCCGAGCCGAGGTCCTCGAGCGAATCGATAGCTTCGAGTCGTTTAACGGCATCAGCTGTCATTACCGCCTTCGGCGGTGCGACAAGATACGCAAACGCGCGATGGTGTGAGCGGCCGACGCGACCGCGAAGCTGGTGCAGTTGTGCGAGGCCGAATCGGTCTGCACGGTTGATGATAATCGTATTGGCGGTCGGTACATCGATACCGCTTTCGACAATGGTCGTGCAGAGCAGGATATTGAAGCGCCGGTGGTAGAAGTCGAGCATGACCTGCTCAAGTTCACGTTCGGGCATCTGGCCATGACCAATACGAATCCGCGCTTCCGGCACCAGCTTTGCCAATGCTTCGCCGACCCGGCCGATGTCTTCAACTCTATTGTGAATAAAAAACACCTGACCGCCGCGCTTGATCTCGCGTAAGCAGGCTTCGCGAACCAGGACATCGTTCCATTCGGTGACAAAGGTCTTGACCGCGAGCCGTTCCGCCGGCGGTGTAGTGATCAAAGACATGTCACGAATACCGCCCAGTGCCATGTTGAGCGTTCTGGGAATCGGCGTAGCCGTCAGAGTCAGCACGTCAATCTCGCTGCGCAGCGACTTGATCGCCTCCTTGTGGCGTACACCGAAGCGATGTTCTTCATCAATGATGACGAGCCCGACATCCTTGATATCTTTGACGTGCTGCAGCAGTCGGTGAGTACCAATGACGATGTCGACACTGCCCGATTTCAACCCCTCGACAATTGATTTGACGACCTTGGCGGATTGAAAGCGTGACAGCACCTCGACGCGAACGGGCCAGTCGGCGAAACGGTCATTGAAGCTCTGGCCATGTTGCTGCGCGAGTAATGTCGTCGGCACGAGGATCGCAACCTGCTTGCCACCGTGCACCGCGGCGAAAGAGGCTCGTAGTGCTACCTCGGTCTTGCCGAAGCCAACGTCGCCGCAAACGATGCGGTCCATCGGGCTGTCCGACGCGAGGTCGGCCAGCACCTCGTCAATTGTGCGCGCCTGGTCCTCTGTAGGCTCGAACGGGAAGTCGTTCTCGAATGCGCGATAGTCACCTTCGGGCCATTTAAAGCTATGTCCGAGTCTTGCTGCGCGGCGCGCGTAGACGTCGAGCAGCTCTGCTGCGGCATCGCGAATTTTACTAATGGCGCGTTTGCGAGCCTTGGCCCACTGGTCGCTGCCGAGACGATGCAGAGGGGCGTTGTCAGCAGATGCACCGGTGTAACGCGAAATCAGTTCAAGCGCATGTACGGGAACGTAGAGCTTGTCGCCATCCGCGTACTGCAATTCGAGGAATTCAGCAATGATGCCGCCAGCTTCAAGCGTCGTCAGGCCCTGGTAGCGACCGACGCCGTATTCTGCATGCACGACCGGAGACCCGGCTTCCAGGTCGTCAAGCTGGCGAATGATGGTTTCAGGATCGCGCTCGATGCGTCGCCGCCGCGTCTTTTGCCGTGCACGTTCACCGAATAGCTGCTGTTCGCTGATAATCGCGATATTCGAGTCGGTCAGGACAACGCCATTCTCGAGCGGAGCAATGGCAACGCCAACGCGCTGAGCGGCTGTGCTGAACGAACTCCAGTCGTCGACGCGTACCAGGTCGAGATTACGTCCGGCAAGCAACTCGTAGATTTGTTCACGTCGGCCGGCGGAATCGCTCGTAAACAACACGCGTCCGTCGAACTCGTCAAGAAAGCGCATCAGGGCGCCGGCTGCATCTTCGTAGCGTGCTTCGATCTTCAGCGCGGGCGGCAATCGGGTAGGCAGATTGGTGGTATTGCCGTGATCGGCGAGGGATTGTGCGGAGTAACGAATCTGCCGCAGGTCACCCAATTGCGCGAACATATCTGCCGGCGAGTTGAACGTTTCTTCGGTCGATAGTATCGGTCGCTCGGGATCCAGTCGGCTCAGTTCGTAACGTTCTTCAATCTCATGCCATGTTTGGCCGAGAGTGCCTTCTATTCCCTGCGGTGCGAGCACCAGGCAGTTCGGCGGCAAATAGTCGAGCAGGGTGGCGGTCGACTCAAAGAACAAAGGCAGGTAGTACTCGATGCCACCGTGCGCAATACCGTCGGATATCTCGCGATAGACACGGGACTTGGCAGGCTGGCCCTCGAACCTCTCGCGATAGCGCTCACGAAATCCCCGTATCGAGTCAGCGTCCAGTGGAATCTCACGGGCCGGAAGAATCTCGACCTGATCAACAATCTCGCCGGACAACTGGGTTCCCGGGGAGAAGTAACGCAGGGTCTCAATGTCGTCGTCAAAAAAGTCGATGCGGATCGGTCGCGCAGAACCCATCGGATAGATATCGATAAGGGAGCCGCGGACGGCAAACTCACCGTGCTCACTGACCTGTGGTATTCGCAGGTAGCCTGCCGAGATGAGTGAGTCGACAAAGGCATCCCGTGGCAATGCCTGTCCGCTTCGTAGTGACAGGGATCGTGCGGCGACATAGTCGACCGGCGGGAGCTTTTGGAGCAGGACCGGCGCAGATGCGATAAGCACCCCGGCTGCCATGCCGCTCATCGTCGCAAGTACCGACAGCCGTTCCGAAATGATGTCCTGGTGCGGCGAAAAACTATCCCAGGGGAGTGTTTCCCACTCTACGAAATGGTGCACCTCCAAATCGCCGCCCGCGAAAAAGCGGATGGCCGCTTCGAGCTGATCGGCCTGGCGTGGATCCTCGGCAAGTACAACGACAGGACTGTCCTGCACGGTAGCCAACTCTGCCGTCGCCAATGCGGCGCTGGCGCCAATGAGCTGGCCCCAGCCGAGCGATTGCCCGAGCTGCGGCAGCTTCTGCGTCGCGCTGATGAGGAAGGATTGTTGAGCCACAAGCTTGGGTCTTGACTTCGCGGCTCGGGATTATCACACAAAAAAACGCCCGGGCAGTTTCCTGCCCGGGCGTTTCCTGAAAAATCTTAGCTAGATACCTGGCGCTTGACGACGGTGTGAATCACACGGTCATACTCGAAGAACACAACAAAGTCCTTGTATTCCCAGCGCGCGATCGGCGGATCGCCAACCGGTGCGACTTTCGCTTCCGGAGCGCCGAACGTCGACTCGACGCTATCGGCCGTCATACCGGAACTTGGCCGTGCACCGTCAGATCCGGATGCCACACCTTCCATGTCCAACGTCTGGGCATTTACCGTCCCAAGAACGCCGAATAACAGGGCCAATACAGTGAAAATTCGTAGCTTCGCCATGACAGCTTCTCCTTCAATTGAGATCGACTATATCACTCAAAGTCTGGTCAAAAAACAATTGATTCCAAAGGTTTTTAAGCGATTTTCATTTTTGTGAATCACGTCACGATTCTAATGTGGTTTAATGCGTTGCGATGATCAACCCCGTCGAATTCCTTGTCGGGCTTCGCTATTTGAGGGCGAAGCGCCGTACCCGGTTTGTCTCATTCATCACGCTCATTTCCCTGTTGGGAATAGCACTGGGTGTGGCGGCGCTGATTGTCATCCTCTCGGTTATGAACGGTTTCGAGGGCGAATTGCGAAATCGTCTGCTGAGCATGTCGGCGCACGGCAATGTGACAGGTCCGGCTCGGATCACCGAAAACTGGCGGTCATTGCGTGACGACGTCGCGTCGGAGCCCGGCGTTGCCGCTGCCGCACCGTTCGTGCACATGGAGGGCATGATTCAATCCGGTCGTGACTTGCAGGCGGTTCTCGTGCACGGCGTGGATCCGGATTACGAAGCGGCAATGTCAGGTGACCTGATCAATCTCATCGAAGGATCATTGGATAGCCTTCAGCCCGGTAGTCGTAGCGTCATTCTCGGTCGCTTACTCGCTCAGAACCTCGGTGTCCGCATCGGTGACGGTGTTGTTCTCCTGATACCACGCGCGGTGGGTGACGGTACGCTCGAGCCACGACTGGAAAGATTCATTTTGCGTGGTGTGTTCGAAGCTGGACTGCAGGAGCACGACAGTGTCCTTGCCCTGGTCAATGCGCGCGACGCGGCCGCGGTCCTCGACATCGGCGACGAGGTGACTGCGATTCGCTACCGTGCCGATAATGTCATGCAGGCACCTGCGATTTCGGCCGGATTGCGAAACAGATTGGGTGACGCCGTTATTACGAGTGACTGGACTGTCGAGAATGCCAGTTACTTTCGCGCCATCCGTCTCGAGAAAATGATGATGTCGTTGATCCTGTCGCTGATCATTGGCGTGGCGGCGTTCAATATCGTGGCCAGCCTGGTCATGGTCGTGACGGACAAAACCAACGATATCGCCGTGCTGCGCACGCTTGGAATGAAAGCGGGCGGTGTCGTGCGTATCTTTTTTATTCAAGGCGCGATTATTGGCTGGGCAGGCGTGATCGTCGGCGTGCTGCTCGGCATCGTCGTCGCGATCAATGTGCCGGTCATCGTGCCGGCACTTGAGCAGTGGTTCGGCTTCCAGATCATGCCCGGCGACGTCTACTACGTGACACGCATCCCTTCAGAACTCGAGTGGCCGGACGTGATCACGATAGCAGTCTCGGCATTCGTGCTGACGTCGTTGGCGACTCTTTACCCGGCACGGCGTGCGGCTATGGTAAATCCGGCCGTCGCGCTGCGCTACGAGTGATCATGAGCAGAAGTTTCGAAACCTGGATTGGTAGTCGCTATGTGCGCTCTCGCAGCAGCAATAGTTTCGTGTCCCTGATCTCTGCGATCTCCATGCTGGGTATCGCGATTGCTGTAGCAGTATTAATACTCGTTCTGTCAGTCGTCAACGGGTTCGAACGCGAGTTGCAGGAACGGCTGCTTGCGATGACTTCTCATGCGAGCATAGAAGGCCTCGAGGGCAAGATCGAAAACTGGCAGGCGCTGGGAGAGGTGGCTGACAACAACGCGCGCGTTTATGCATCGGCGCCGTATGTTGCCGGCCAGGCGTTACTGGTTTTTGCCGACAGCCTGAGTGGTGTAGAGCTTCGCGGCATCGATCCCATCGCCGAGGATGCTGTATCCGGTGTCGGCGCTACGATGCGTGAAGGTGATCTCACCAGCCTGGAGGCTGGTTCCTTCAATGTTGTGATCGGGATCGAGCTTGCCGACGCGTTGCAGGTCGGCCTGGGTGACAAGGTCACAGTCACGTTGGCAGAAGGTATCGTTACGCCGGCAGGAGTGGTGCCTCGTACCAAGCGCTTTGTGGTCAGCGGAATTTACCGTGTCGGCATGTACGAATTTGATCGGCGCCTCGCTTTCATCAATCTGTCCGATGCGCAAAAACTGTATCGCATGCGCGATGCTGTTTCGGGCGTGCGTCTTGCGGTTACGGAAATTTATGCGGCCAGCGAAATCGTTCGTGAAGTGGCGCTCGAACACGGTGAAGTTGTTCTCGTCGGTGACTGGACACGACGTCATGTGAATTTCTTTCGTTCGATTCAGATTACGAAATCAATTTTGTTTGTGATCCTGCTTCTTGTGGTTGCTGTCGCGGCATTTAATATCGTTTCAACGCTCGTCATGGTCGTCAAGGATAAGCAAACCGACATTGCCATTCTGCGCACGATTGGTGCAAAGCCTCGAAGTATCCTGAAGATATTCGTAATCCAGGGCAGCGTAATTGGCATCATTGGTACTGCAGCCGGCGTACTGTTTGGTATTCTGCTGGCCCTGAACCTGGAGAGCATCGTTGGCGGTCTTGAGGCATTGTTTGGCATTAAATTTCTCGCCGCAGATGTTTATTTCATCAGTGACCTGCCGTCGGAACTGCGGCTTGCGGATATCGTCGTGATCAGCTCGATCGCACTTGCCCTGTCCCTGGTGTCCACCGTTTATCCGTCCTGGGTTGCATCCAGGACGGCACCCGCTGAGGCACTACGTTATGACTGAGCCGACTAAATCGGTGTTGGAATGCCGCAAGGTTGTGCGCAAGTTCCGTGAAGGCAGTTCCGAGCTCGTCGTTTTGAGTGGTGTCGATCTCAATGTGCGAGCCGCGGAACGCGTTGCAATTGTCGGCGCGTCCGGTTCCGGCAAGACAACGCTGCTGCAGATCATGGGCGGTCTCGATGACCCATCAGAAGGCGAGGTGTTCGTTGACGGCCAGCCGATGCACGGTAGCAATGAACTGTCCAAAGCCGACTTGCGCAATCGATACATCGGATTTGTCTACCAGTTTCATCACCTGTTACCCGAGTTCACGGCGGCAGAAAATGTCGCAATGCCCTTGATGATTCGGCGTGAACCGAAGAACAAGGCATTGGCAAAGGCGGGCGACATCCTGGCGCGCGTCGGGCTCGGGGAGCGATTGACACACAAACCCGGCGAGTTGTCCGGTGGCGAACGTCAGCGGGCAGCCGTTGCGCGTGCGCTGATCACGCGGCCACAGCTTGTGCTGGCCGACGAACCGACCGGTAATCTCGATGCCGGTAATGGCGAGCATGTTCTGAAGCTGATGCTCGAGCTGAATCGCGAACTCGAAACCAGCCTTGTGGTCGTCACCCATGATCAGGCCATTGCCTCGCGAATGGACCGGGTGCTGGTCCTTGAAAATGGCATCCTGCGCAATCAGTGAGTGCGGTTTTTACGCTTCTTTGACTTGTAATCGTACACCGAGTAACGCCACAGGCCATCAAGCCCGATAAAACCGACAACGGCCGCCGCCGAACCCAGCAATACGCAGCCAAGCGACAGTGGCAGCCAGACCGTTGTGAATACGTTCTGCACCCAATCGAGCGAAAGCTCGAAATAGAACGGGCCTGTCTCTATGCCCAGCAGGGCGTTACCAAGTTCGTACGCGAGATAGAACAGCGGGCCAACGGTCAGGGGATTGACGACTAACGTCGAGAGTGCCGCAACCGGAATATTGACGCGCAATGCCAGGGCGGCCAGTACGGCTACCAGGAAATGACCCGGAAATGGCAGGAAGGCGACGGCGAGCCCGAGGGAAAACGCCGGGACCACGGTCTTGCGCCGAATGCCCCACAGGCGATGGTCATGGAGCATGTGCCGAAACGGCGTCATGAACCACTTCTCGGCGATCTCGTGGCGTTTAAACGCGAATTTCCTAAAAAACCGTCTTGGCATTCTTCTTCGAATCCGTTTCGATCAGGCGTCTGGTTCGACAGCCCGGGGCGATGTGATGAACAAGGCCTGCCTGTACCTGCTGGCAGGCGTCTACGCGCCGCAGCTTAGCAGTTTTGCGTCACATTCCGACCTGTTTCTGCTCGCGGTGTTCGCCGTTGTTGCGGGACTCATCATCGGCCGTGCGTTGCCGGTTGTATTGTTCTGCACAGGCTACGGCCTGTTCGTTTTGGCGGCCGGGCAGGTCATCGAAGCGCGCATTCCAGCCGAATTCGTCGGTGACAGCATCATGACCGAGGTGCGGGTCATCGATTTTCCACAGGTCCATGGTCCAACCGTTAGCATGATGGGTGAGGTCCGTGACAATCCGTGGGTGTCCGGTCGGATTCGGATCAGCTGGTACGAGCCCGATGCCGAGATTCACCTTGGAGATGTCTGGCGGCTTGAGCTTCGCCTGCGTCGTCCGCGGGGGACGGCAAATCCCGGCGTCTTCGACTACGAAACATGGCTATTTCGCGAACGCGTCGCAGCAACGGCCTACGTAGTCGATAGCCAGCGCAATGCACTCATCCGAAGCGGCGATCTGGGGCCAATCAATCGCCTGCGACGCAGGGTGGTCGAGCGGACCGTGGCGGTCGTCACGGAGCCTGAACGTGCGGCCGTCCTGTCTGCGATATCCGTTGGGGCGCGGCATCTCGTCGTGCGGGAGCAATGGGACCGCTACGCAAGCACAGGCACGACTCACTTGATGGCGATATCCGGCTTGCATGTCGGCATGGTCGCGGCCGCCGGGTACTTCCTGGCTGCCGTGATCTCCGGCATCTTCATCCGAGGCAGTAATCATCATCGGACGTCCACGGTCGTTGCGCTGTGCTTTGCGATTGCCTATTCGGTCGTATCCGGCCTCGCAGTACCTGCGCAGCGATCTGCACTCATGATCGGCCTGGTCGCACTGGCCGTATTGAGGTACAGGCAGGTGCCGGCGTTCACGGTGATCGCCACAGCCAGCGTGCTTATCTCAGCCTCATCGCCGCTGGCCACGATGGCGCCTGGATTCAAGCTGTCATTCCTGGCCGTGCTCGTATTGGTCTGGATGGCACGCCGCCTGGTCCCTGTTCAAAGCGGCAGCTTGTTATCCGTGCCGCTGCGCGCCTCGCGCCAGCTTGGGGGAATGCAGTTGATGCTGCTATTCGGATTGATGCCATTCACCGTACTGATCTTCGGCCGCATTTCGCTCGCAGCGCCGCTCGTCAATATGCTTGCTGTGCCTGTGTTCAGCCTGACTACCGTGCCGCTGACACTCTGTGGCCTGTTGTTGGACGGGCCGCTGCACAATGCCGGTGATCACCTGTTACGGCTGGCGTCAGCGAGCCTGGGCCTGGTCGAGTGGGCCATCGAGTACGCTGCACAACTACCGGTGGCAAGCGTCTCGCCGCCGGCGATCGCTGGGTGGTCATTGGCGCTGCTTTTTCTGCCGCTCGCGTGGGTCTTCTGCCCCCCGGGATGGCCGGGGCGCAATGTTGCGTGGATCGCGGCGCTTGCTGTCATTCTCTACCAGCCATCACGACCTTCCCAAGGTTGCGCCATAGTCGATGTGCTGGATGTTGGCCAGGGGCTGGCAGTCAGTATTGCTACCCGCTCAAGTACGCTGCTTTTTGACACGGGCCCCGCATTTCGAGGGGGTGGCGATGCGGCGGAGTCCGTCGTATTGCCGTTTCTCGCCGGTCGAGGCGTCAACAGGCTGGACGAATTGGTGGTTTCGCACGCTGATCTCGATCACGCTGGCGGCGTTTCGTCGCTCGTTCATGCACTGCCCGTTGGTACGCTGCGCATTGGCGAAGTGATTGATGATCCCGCAGTTGCGCGACGTTGTGATGCGGGCGAGTCGTGGACAGTGGATGGCATCGACTTCGAATTCCTGTATCCGGACGCCAAAAGCAATGTCTCCGGCAATAATGCGTCCTGTGTTCTCCAGGTATCGGCCGGCTCGCACCGCTTGTTACTGACGGGGGACATCGAACGCGCAGCGGAGGCGGAGTTGTTGCGATCCGGCACGCTGCAGGATGTTGACGTTGTCATCGTCCCGCATCACGGCAGCCGAACCTCGTCCAGCCCGTCGTTCGTCCGGGCCCTGCACCCTGATCTGGCCATCATTTCGGCGGGATTCGGCAACCGATGGGGACTGCCGCATGTCGAGGTTGTTGAACGCTGGCGCGCATCGGGCGCGGAGGTATTGACGACGGCGGCCTCCGGTGCGATCAGCCTGCGTCTGTGCAGGCAGGGCGGAATCGTGGCGCTGACCCGTCAGAGAGTCCGGCAGCGTCGAATCTGGCATGAATAACCGGTATATTCCATTTTTCCTCTGAGTCAGTTTGTATGGTTGAGATAGTCAAATCCGGCGGCTGGTTGATGGCGCCCATCATCCTCTGCGCAATCATTGCGATGGGGATCATTCTCGAGCGATTCTGGACGCTGCAGCAGAAGCGGGTGATTCCCGAGGATTTGACCAGCAAGGTATGGGGTTGGGTCAAGAAGGACCAGCTCGACCAGAAACAGATCCAGACATTGCACCAGGGATCGGCGCTCGGCCAGATCCTGGCGGCGGGGCTGATTAACCGCGATCGTGAACGCTCGGTCATGAAGGACAGCATCGAGGACACCGGCCGGCACGTGGTGCATGAGCTCGAGCGATATCTCGAGACGCTGGGCACCATTGCAGCCGTGTCGCCATTGCTGGGCCTGCTCGGTACCGTGATCGGCATGGTCAAGGTATTCACCGCGATAACAACGCACGGCGTTGGTAATCCAACTGTCCTTGCTGGTGGTATTGCGGAAGCCCTGATCACCACGGCGGCCGGGCTGAGCGTAGCCATTCCGGCGTTGATCGGGTACCGCTACTACCGCACCCGTGTCGATACCCTCGTCGTCGACATGGAAAAAGAAGCCATCAAGCTGGTTGAGGCTCTGCATCGTCGCCAGGAAAAGGATAAGGAATGAAGCTGAACCTTCGGCCGCGGACGCAACCCGAGGTCAATATGACCTCGCTGATCGACGTTGTCCTGCTGTTGTTGATTTTCTTCATGGTGTCGACGAGTTTCGTCAAGCAATCACAAATAACGATCAGCCTGCCGCAAGCCGACAGTGCCGAAGTCGTCGAAGAGGTGCCGGACCAGATCGATATCATGATCACCGAGACCGGGTCGTTCCTCGTCAACGGCCGTGAACTCATTAACAGCCGCGTTGAGACGATTCGCAATGCGTTGCAGAAAGTGTCGGGCGGCAACAGCAACCTGCCGCTGACCATCAGCGCCGATGCAAATGCGAAGCACCAGGACGTCGTCACCGCAATGGACGTCGCTGGCAGGCTGGGGTTCACCCGCATCAGCATTGCGACGCTCAACGATCCGGAGGCGCAGTAGCGCCGTGAGCACAAACGACAATCCCAGGGTTCGCGACGTTTACCGGCGTTTGTGGCAGTTTGTGCTGCCACACAAGCTGATCGGTGTGATCGCCGTCATTGGCATGACCGCGACGGCTGTCGTCGAGGCCAGTCTTGTCTACCTGCTTGAACCCCTGACCGACGAAGCGCTGGTCGCGCACAATCTTGAAGCGTCGCGATGGATGCCAGTCGCGTTCGCCGGCATCCTGGCTTTACGCGGTTTGTCAGGATTCGCAACAGAGACCTCACTTGGTTACATCGGGCGCAGTGTTATCAGCTCACTGCGTCGCGGTGTCTTTCGCAAGTTCCTGACCCTGCCGACCCGCTATTTCGAGGAGCAAAATACAGGTCCATTGCTGTCGCGGCTCACCTACAACGTCGAGATGGTGGCCGAGTCCGTGACGAGTGTCGTGACGATTGCCGTTCGTGATGTGCTGACCGTCATTGCAGCGTTTGTCGTAATGATCCTGCAGAGCCCGAAGCTGACAATTTTTGTCGCCATCCTGTTTCCTGTTGTAGCGATCATGGTGCGTTTTCTCGGCATTGCATTTCGGCGTTACAGCGGTCGCATCCAGAACACGATCGGTGAAGTAACCCAGGTCACCGAGGAAATCGTCACGGGCAACCGCGTTGTGAAAATCTTCGGTGGTTACGATTACGAGAAAGATCGGCTCGACGAGGTCGACGAGCGCAACAAGAGACAGAATCTGAAACTGATTAACGTTCGCGCGCTCGGTGCTGCAGTGACGCAGACGATTTTTGGTATTGGTGTCGCGGGCGTAATCTACATGGCCGGTCTTGAGTCACGTGACGGTAATTTGTCGGCTGGCCAGTTCATCTCGTTCTTCAGTGCCATGATGCTGATGCTGCAGCCGATTCGTCGTATCACGAACGTCAACGCAACCCTGCAACGCGGTGTCGCTGCCGGCGACAGTCTGTTCGAGGTCATGGATCAGGAAGACGAGGAGGATACGGGGACATTTGACGCGGGCAGAGCCAAGGGCGATGTCGAGTTTCGCAATGTCAACTTCGCATATGCGGAAAACTCAACGCCTGTACTTAAGGAAATCAGTGTGACAGTAGAGGCCGGCAAGTCGCTTGCCATCGTCGGTCAGTCCGGCAGCGGCAAGTCGACGCTTGTGGGTCTGTTGCCACGTTTTTACGATGTTGATGGCGGCGACGTCCTGTTGGACGGCAGGCCGATTTGCGATTACACGCTGAAGAGTTTGCGCGATAACGTCAGCCTCGTCAGCCAGGACATCATCCTGTTCAATGACACGATTGCCAATAATCTCGCGTACGGTGAGCTTCGGCAGCATTCCGAGCATGAGTTGATGCAGGCGGCTGAGGCTGCGCATGTGCTCGAATTTGCAAACGACATGCCGGACGGACTGCAGACGATGGTTGGCGATCGGGGAGTGTTGCTGTCCGGTGGCCAGCGACAA
Organism: Woeseiaceae bacterium; assembly: GCA_013138675.1. Classification (GTDB taxonomy): domain Bacteria; phylum Pseudomonadota; class Gammaproteobacteria; order Steroidobacterales; family Woeseiaceae; genus UBA1847. Next base: position 13,181 of record WTCH01000341.1, read on the forward strand.
CGTAGCGCGATCGGGAGGGCCCTGCTCAAGAATTCGCCGGTCCTGATTCTTGACGAGGCGACGTCATCTCTCGATACACAGTCGGAGCGTCGTATTCAGGAGGCACTCAACGAATTGATGAAGAATCGCACGACGTTCGTTATCGCACATCGACTGTCGACAGTCGAAAGCGCTGACTGCATCATTGTGCTCGACGAGGGACGCATTGTGGAGACCGGTACGCACCAGGAGTTGCTTGCACGCGACGGCCAGTACGCGGCCCTCTACCATATGCAGTTCACCGAGGAGTAAGCGGCGGCTCAATGTACAAGTGGTTGCATCGCGTTTGGTATGAGGGAGCGTCGTATTATCAGATGTTGCTGCCTCTTAGCGGCTTGTACTGGTTGATCATCACGCTACGACGTTGCCTTTACGGTCTCGGCATATTCGGGCGTCATCGCGCCATTGTCCCGGTCATCATTGTCGGCAATATTACTGCCGGCGGCACTGGTAAGACGCCAGTGACAATCTGGCTTGCCGGCGAGCTGCGGAAGCGCGGATTCACGGTTGGGATCGTAAGTCGCGGTTATGGGGGCAGTAAGTCATCGACGTCGATGCGCGTCGACACGGCTAGCGATCCCGACGTTGTGGGTGACGAGCCTGTGTTGCTGGCGAAAAGAACCGGCTGTACGGTTGTAGTCGATTCGAACCGCGTTCGTGCGGCGCAGATGCTCGTTGACGATGGTGTCAACGTGATTATTGCCGACGATGGGTTGCAACACTATCGGCTGGAGCGGACGTACGAGATATGCGTCATCGATGGCGCTCGCGGACTCGGTAATCGTTTCCTGTTGCCTGCAGGACCACTCAGAGAGACTATCGATCGCCTTAGCGAAGTCGACCAGGTCCTGATCAACGGGCGCAAAGGGGATAAGGTCGCGGAACTGACGGCTGTCGAGCAAAATGCAATTGAATTCGAGCTGGTGGCGAGAGAAATCACCAGGCTGAATGGATCGCTCACCCGCCCGATTGAAGGTTTCTCGGGCACGACAGTGCATGCTGTTGCGGCGATCGGCAATCCGGCGCGGTTCTTCGACATGCTACGTGCGCATGGAATCCAGGTCATCGAGCATGCGTTCCAGGACCATGCCCGTCTCAGCGCGAGTGATCTCAGGTTCGGTGACGATTTCGAGGTTTTGATGACCGAAAAAGATGCGGTCAAACTCGATGCGACAAGCTCCGACAAATATTGGACGGTCCCCGTGGACCTCGAGATCGACCCGGTCTTGTCCAGCCCGTGGCTCGAGCAGATAGAATCCCGTTTACGCGGCGAACTGGAACACCAATGAGTGATTTCGTCATCGTCATACCATCGCGCTACGCGTCGACACGACTGCCTGGAAAACCGCTGCGTGAGATTAACGGCAAAACGATGCTCGAACACGTCTACGAGCGCGGCACAGAGAGCGCGGCCAGGGAAGTGGTCATTGCAACCGATGACGAACGCATCGCCGAAGCAGCGGAAGTGTTTGGTGCGCGGGTCTGTATGACGGGAAATCAGCATCGATCAGGTACAGAACGAATCGCTGAAGTCTGCGATCTCATGGACTGGAACGATGACAAGATCGTCGTCAACCTGCAGGGCGATGAGCCGACCATGCCGGCTGCGCTGATCGATCAATGTGCGGGGCTGCTGCAGCAGAGCTCAGCCGATATCGCGACGCTGGCGTCGCCGATTGCGTCCCAGGAAGATTTCGAGAATCCGAACGTCGTCAAAGTTGTACTGGCCGACGACGGTAACGCGATCTACTTCAGCCGTGCGGCGATACCGTATGCGAGAGTGGGCGATCACGCGATTGAGGCTCGGTCGGCCGCCTTGCATCACCATGGAATCTACGCGTATCGCTGCGGTGTGCTTCGTCGCCTGGTTGCGACCGAGCCATCGGACCTCGAGGTGTGCGAACAGCTCGAGCAACTACGTGCGTTGTCGCTCGGCATGACGATACGCGTCGCGGTCCCGGTAGAGCGCCCTGGGCCCGGGGTTGATATCGAGGAAGACCTGGCGGCTGCAGCGGCTAAATTGCCGCACTAACCCTCTATTTTGCTGTCATAATTATCAAGGTTATGAGCAGCGCATTCGGAAAGTCCCGTCGGTTCATCAGCGTATCGCTTATTGCGCTGTTGATCGGCGTTCAAACGATTTCGATAGCTCATGCCTATGAGCACGATCCCGAGTCTGTTCAGGGCACAGCGTGTGCCACCTGTGTCAGCGTCAACCAGCTTGCAGCAGCGGCTGACGACAACGGCCAGGCCACGGCACCTCGCGGATTCAAATCTGTATTCAGCAACGATCGTGCAGTCTCGATTGCAGTTGTCGAGCTGCGCGCTCCGCGTGAGCGAGGACCGCCCGCAGTCCCCTGACATCGTACTAGGATTGTCTTTTTCAGCGGCTCCACCAATTCTTGCCGCAAGACTCAGGGTGATTTCCAATGAGAATTAACTCAGTAGTTGTAGCGTTGCTACTACTCGGCACACACACGCCTGTCGTTCATGCGCAGGATCTCGCGGATGAGGTTGCCGAGTTGCGGGCCCTCCTTACAGAGGTTCAGCAGGATTACGAGGTGCGAATCAGCGATCTCGAGATCCGTCTCGCCAAAGCAGAACAACTTGCCAGCGGCGCCAAACGGGAAGCCACGGAGGCGTTCGACATAGCTGAGCAAACGGCAATCGACCAGTCTGCCGGGACATCGGCTGCCAACACATTTAATCCGGCACTGGGTGCTGTCCTGTCCGGACTGTATTCGGACAATGACGGTTTCGAACTCGGTGAAGCCGAGATCAACCTCAAGGCCGATGTCGACGACAAGTTCTTCGGCAATCTGACGTTTGCCGTTGGCGAGGAAGACGGCGAGGCCGAGGTCGAACTTGAAGAAGCCTGGTTGCAGACGACGAGCCTGCCTGGTGGCGTGACCTTGAGGGGAGGGCGGTTTTTCTCGGGGGCTGGATACTTGAATGAGTTCCACGGTCACGTTGATGATTTCGTGGATCGACCACTGCCGTACCAGGTGTTTTATGACGGGCAGTACAAAGTTGATGGACTTCAGGCACGCTGGATCGCTCCGACAACAACAATGCTCGAACTCGCGGCTGAGGTGTCATCCGACAGTGAGGCGCTGCTAGCGAACTTTGGTGGCGATATCGGTGCGAGTAACAGTTGGCAAGTCGGAATGTCGTGGGTCAAGACCGATCCGGATGCACTCATCGGCGACGGCGAGCTGGGGCTGGTCGACTTCGTATGGAAGTGGGCGCCGAACGGCAACTCCGGACAGCGTAGTTTCAAGCTGCAGGGTGAGTACTTCAGCAGCGAAGAGAGCGGCTGGTATCTGCAGGGCGTCTGGCAGTTTCTGCCACAGTGGCGGGCCGGATTGCGTCACGACACGGTGGAAGCCGCGGATAGAGACAGCCTGATGCTTGATTGGTCACCCAGCGAATACAGCCGCCTGCGCCTGCAATACACCAACGATCGCGTATTCGCCGAGACTGACGATCAATGGTTCCTGCAATACATTATGAGCCTTGGCGCGCATGGCGCGCACCAGTTTTGAGGATAGTCGAATGAGATCAATGCTTCTGTCGATTACGATTCTGTTGCTTCCAGCGGGCGCGAGTGCGCTTGAGGTCTTTGCTTGCGAACCCGAGTGGGCCTCTCTTGTTAGTGAACTGGCCGGCGATGATGTCAACGTCACAGTTGCGACAACGGCGTTTCAGGACCCGCATCGCTTGCAGGCCAAGCCGAGCCTGATTGCAGCCATCCGCAAGGCGGATCTTGTTGTTTGCACTGGTGCAGATCTCGAAATCGGCTGGCTGCCGTTGTTGTTGCGCCGTGGCGGCAATCCCGAGATCTTCATGGCGTCAGATTTTGTGCGCAAGCTGGAGGTGCCGCAGGTTATCAGCCGTTCGCAAGGCGACATCCATCCGCAAGGCAACCCACACGTGCATCTCGATCCGCGCAATATTCGCAGGGTCGCCGCTGCGCTGGCTGAACAACTCGCAGAGATGGATGCGAAGAATGCGGTGGCCTACAACACGCGACTTGCCGACTTCCAGGAACGTTGGTCTGATGCTTTGGCGACCTGGGATCAGCGGGCAATGTCGCTCGCCGGGCTTGAGATTGCATCGCACCATCGGAGTTTCAGCTATCTCGCAAACTGGCTTGGCCTCGATATTGTGGCAACGATTGAATCAAAACCGGGCATTCCGCCAAGCGGAGCCCAGCTTGCTTCGCTACTTGAGAGATTGAACGACAATCCACCCGTAGTCGTTATTCGCACACCGTACGAAAACGAGAAGCCGTCGTTGTGGTTGAGCGAACGGCTCTCGTTACCGGCGATTCAATTGCCCTATACGATATCGGGTAATGCCGCAGTAACTGACCTGTTTACGCTGTTCGAAGAGACGTTGAGAATTCTGGAGGAGTACCGGTCATGAATGGATTCGAACTTGGCATCATCGCCCCGGCCTTTGTCGCAAGCCTGATTGTCCTTAGTACTCACGTGCCGCTCGGTACAGAGGTCTTGCGGCGTGGCATCATTTTCATCGACCTGGCAATCGCCCAGGTCGCCGGGCTTGGTGTCATCGCGGCGGACACGATGGGCTGGGAAGCGGAAGGGTGGATGGTGCAGATCGCTGCCGTATCGGCAGCCCTGCTGGCAGCGCTCTTATTGCACTGGACCGACAAACGCTGGCCGGAGATTCAGGAGGCACTGATCGGCGTGTCATTCGTCCTTGCAGCGACGGCGGGCATCCTCGTCCTTGCCGGCAACCCTCACGGTGGCGAGCACCTGAAGGAATTGCTCGTAGGACAAATTCTGTGGGTGAACTACGAGCAACTGTTGCCGGCTGCGCTGATTAGCATTGCAGTGCTCGGCGCATGGTTGCTGATGCGTGATCGCATCGGCGGCTTCGGTTTTTATGCCGTGTTTGCGTTTGCGGTGACAGCCTCGGTACAACTGGTCGGAATCTACCTTGTTTTCGCCAGCCTGATTATTCCTGCACTTGCCACGCGGCGGATAAAGCGGCGCGGAATTCGCATCGCGTGCGGTTACGGTGTTGGCATACTCGGTTGCCTCGTCGGACTGGTCGTCTCGGTCATGGCAGATTTGCCGGCCGGCGCCGTTATCGTCTGGTGCCTCGCAGTAGTCGCTATCCTGTTCGCTCGATTTATGGTTCCCTCGGTATCTTCGTATAACATATCCGATTGAGTACCGTATAAAGACGGCCATGAGACTGAAAATCCTCGTTATTTTCCTGATGATGCCGTTCTGCGCATTGGCGCAGGACAACCCGTCAGGGGAGAAACACCCGCTTTTCCGAAACGATAGCGTCCTCAAGGCCGTGCTGACAGCGCCCATCTCGCAGGCCTACGCGCAACGCCATCAGGACGTGCGTATCTATTACCCGGGGCAGTGGACCTACATTGATGAGGACGGCGAGACCAAGCGCCTGCAGGCATCAATACGCACACGTGGTCATTTTCGTCGTGAAGTTTGCCAGTTCCCGCCACTGCAACTAAATTTCAAGAAGTCTGAGGTCAAGGGCACACTGTTCGCCGGGCAGAACAAAGTTAAGCTGGTAGCACCGTGCAAAGATGGTGACCGGTATCAGCAGTACGTTGTGCTCGAGTACCTTGCCTACCGCATGTTGCAGATCCTGACTGATCACAGTTTTTCGACGCGACTTGTCCGACTCAGCTACGTGGATCGTGATGAGCATCTCGATTCGCGGACCGATATCGCGTTTCTAATCGAAGATGATTCGGATATGGTCAAACGGCTTGATCTCGATCGCCTGCACCTCAAGACTGTGCGTTACGCGCAGCTCGACCATCCACATTTAGCCATCGCGCAGATCTTCCAGTTCATGATTGCGAATAACGACTATTCAGTCATCAAGCCAAGCGGGGACGATGACTGTTGTCACAACGTTCAGGCGGTGGGTGTTGAAGAGGCAGAGGATGGCGTTATCCCGGTGCCATATGACTTCGATTTTTCCGGGTTTGTTAACGCAACTTATGCGGCGCCACCTAGCATGGTTCCTGTTCGCGACGTGCGTGTTCGGTATTTCTACGGGCTGTGCCAACCACGCTCAGTACTCGATGCAGCGATCGCACATGTGCAGTCCAAGCGTGAGGAAATATTTGCACTGCTTGATAACACGCCGGAACTTGACGAGAAGAACCGGGAAAAATCGATTGAGTACATCGAAGAGTTCTACGAAATTATTGGTAGCCCGAAATTAACGAATAGATTGATCATCCAGCGCTGCCGCGGCGAAGACCTGATGAACCGTCATTTCGACATAGCTACAGATTAGATCCCGGCCCTGTCGATTCCGACCGGGTCTCTTTTTTGGCCGCCTTTGCCTGTTTCTTTCGAATGTTGCGTTGCACGACGTGCTGTGATTCGAGCCCGTCACCGTACGCGCATACTGCCGATGCTGCGTAGTTAAAGAACACAGTCAGGACGACTGCTATCTCGATCGACTTGATGCCGGCAGCGATACCCACACCGATCGATGACAGAATAAAAAGTGTGTCGAACGTATCGCTGAGTGCCCGCCGGAAGCGCACGCCGGCTACGATGCCAGCGAGGCTAAACGCCAGGGCAAGGCTGTGCTGCACCATTGTGACGATACCGGCGACGACAGCCGGGAGCACCAGCGTGGTGGTGTCGATGGAATGGTCATAAATACTGTCAGTATGAATCGACTTGTAAACCCAGGAGACAGGCAACATCAGCAGCAGGGTGGCGGTCATCGAGTAAAAGAGCGAGATGGCGCCACGTAGCCAGGCAGGGCCGCGGGCGACGCGGGCCCGGGTCGTCTCCGTCACAATATCGCCGAGCTCTTCATCATCGGCGCTGAGGAAGGCTTCCTCGAGGTCATACACCTCGGAGCTACCGTAGCTGGCGATGTCTCCGACGCCACCCAGCGGCAACTCGTCGACAATGGCCGGATTAATAAAGATCGCGAGTGCAACGACAGCCGTGAGGATTGCGTAATAAATCGTGATCCTGATGACCACGCGATGAATAACCTTGCGGTGGCTGGCGAGAACCTGCGCCATTCTTTGTTGTTCGTCCATTGGGCAACCTTAGTGGCTAGTCTCTCCGATAGCAATCGGGGCTTGCGCCTGCTGGTACAGCTTGTTTGTTCTTCAGAAAATGGCGCCAGCCTCAACGAGGAGGGTGATCAAAGCGATGTGGATGGCCAGGTGCGCATCCTTGTTTATCCACGACTCATTCAGTGCGTGGGCGTTCGCGCCGATTCCTCCACGGCTTAGCGTTATCGCCGGGATGCCGATGGAAATCGGGTGGTTGGCGTCGGTCGAGGATATCTGCAGGTCAGGCTCAACGCCGAGAGCATTCATCACGGCGGCTGCGGTTTGCACAAGTGGTGACTCGATGTCACTTCGAGCGGCAGGGCGTGTACCGATACGATCAACATCCACCGTCAATTCGGCCCCTTCCTCACGCGCTGCATTTTCATCTTGCAGGGCTTTTTGTACGGCACGTTTCAAGACGGCATCGATTGCATCGAGCTTCGTCTGGTTTCCGGACCGCAGATCGACCTCCATCCACGACTCGAATGCGATCGAGTTAACCGACGTGCCGCCGCCGATTCGACCGACGTTGAATGTTGTCTTGTCGCCGCTGGCCGTAACCTCAACGGCATTTTCGATGAACTCTGAAATCGCACGGCCCATTGCATGGTGCGGGCTGGCTCTGCCGAACGCGCCCCAGGAGTGGCCTCCAGGTCCTTTGTAGGTAACCCGATAGCGGTGCGAGCCCACACCACCAAATACCAGGCGACTGGTCTTGCCACCATCGACGGCGATCATTGCATCGATTCGCGGGCCTCCTTCGCGGAACAAATATTTAACACCGCGAAGATCGCCGAGACCTTCTTCGCCGACATTACCAACGAATAGCACGTCGGCGTCGGTTGCAATGTCGTGTTGCTGCATCGTACGCAGTATCGCGAGAACGACGACCAGCCCGCGTGTGTTGTCGCCAACGCCTGGCGCAAACAAGGTATCGCCCTCTACTTTGACGGTGACGTCAGTCTCAATAGGGAAGACGGTGTCGAGATGCGCCGACAGCACTACTGTTCGGTTACCGCTGCGGCCGGGGCGTCGACCGATGACGTTGCCTTCTTCGTCGATGGAGACGTCGGTCAGGCCGGCCTCGCGCAGCTTCTCCGCGAAGCGCTGTGCGCGCTTTTCTTCAGCAAACGGTGGAGCGGGGATCTCGGTGAGTTCGATCGTCTCATTGAGCAGTTGCGCATCCGACGCCACAATGTCGCCCATCGCCTCCTGGATAACCGGATTGTCCAAAAGGTTCTCGACCTGTTGTTGCGCATCCGCAGCTGAAACGGCGCTGACGGTAAATGAAAAAAAGACCAGCAAGCAGTATTTTGTTGTGGTGACACCCGGCATAATTAACTCTGGTGGTGGACGACTTGTCGAACCGCCAAGATACCTGAAACTAACGAGATCGAAAATCTGTGATTGAATCTTCCAGGACACAGGTGTTGTTCGTATGCATGGGCAACATCTGCCGCTCGCCAACGGCTGAAGGCGTATTCCGGCGCATTGTCGAGCAGGCAGGGCTTGCTGCTGATGTCGATATTGATTCGGCCGGAACTCACGCCTACCACGTCAACGAGCCGGCAGACCGCCGAGCGGCTGCAGCGGCCGAGCGCCGCGGCTATTCATTGGAGGGTATTCGCGCAAGACGCGTGAGCGCTACGGACTTCGAGCGCTTCGACTACATCGTCGCAATGGACCGTGACAACCTGGACGAGCTGCAAAAACAAGCGAGCAAAGAGCACGCAGGCAAACTGCATTTGTTCCTTGCGTTTGCCGGAGCCGCCGAGGACGAAGTCCCGGACCCGTACTACGGAGGAGCGGCGGGATTTGAGCGCGTACTCGACCTCGTTGAAGAAGCGTCTCGAGGTTTACTCGAGACGCTCAGGAAAAGCAGCGCGGCTTAATCGTCCCAGGGCAGTAAGCTGCCCGCAGCTTTCGGCTTGGGCTCAGGCTTGGCCTCTGGTGCAGGCATCGACTCGGCTTTCGGCTTCGGCTCGGGTTTAACCTCGGGCGCAGGCTTCGGTTCCGCTTTCGGTTTGGGTTCGGGCTTCGCTTCAGGCGCAGGCTTCGATTCAGGCGCAGGCTTCGATTCAGCCTTCGGCTCAGGTGCGCTTGATCCATTACCTGAAGTATCGGAGCTAACTACCGGTTTTTTAACCTCTTTAGCAGGTTTTTTCTCAGGTGCTGGTGCTGCTACTGGCACCGGCATCTTGGGCTGCGTCTCGCTTAAGGCCTGGGTCTTCCTGGCCGCATCAGTTGCGCGTTCCTCGTCCGTGCGCACCTTGGGCGGACCGTCATCAGCAACGGGCTTGGTGTCGGGCCTAACGTCAGGCTTATCGTCAGGCTTTGCTTCTGTCGCGGCTGAAGCCGCTCCAACATCTTCCTTCTTCGCAGGCTTTTTCTTCGCAGCTTTCTTCCTGGGTGGTTTCTTCGCAGCTCGCTCGGGCGCACCGGACTGCGGTACTTTCGGCTCGGCCTTTTGTTCGGTTGCTCCTGTTGGAGCGGCTTCAGCCGCGACTGTTTGCTCTGTCTTCTCTGTGGCCGGACCCTCACCACCGCGCCGGCGCCGGCGACCACCCCGACTGCGTCGGTTGCGTGACGGCTTCGGCGTATCGGATTGCTGCTGCTTATCCTCGGCCTCTGTCTGCTTGCGCGGTTGCTCCTTCGTGGTCTTTTTCTTGGACGCGGTCTTCTTGGAGCGTTTCTTCTTGCTGCCGCCGCGATTGTCTTCGTCGCGACGCGTGTCGGGACGACGTCGGCTACGTTGCCCACCGCGCGAGCGAGTGTCCTGGCTCGATGAACTGCGCCGCCTTGATTGCTGTTTCTTCTTCGGTTTCGGCTTTTCATCACCGCCTGAAAACAGCCCCATAATGCTGGCGAGAAGGCCCTTGCTCTCCTTCTGGCGCTTCGGTACCACTTTCGTCGGTTTCATGACGGCAATAGCCGCCGGTTCGATCTCTTTGCGCTCGAGTATGGCCTGCGGAGATTCCGGTTCAACGTCTGCGTCAGTCAGTTCGTAGCTCGCGCCGGCATTCTCAGGCAGGTCAGTCTGGTCGTCGCGAACACGACGCACGTCATAGTGCGGTGTCTCGAGTGCCGGGTTGGCCACGAGGACCACCTGCATTTCATTGCGTGATTCGAGGCTCTGCACCCAGTCGCGTTTCTCATTCAGGAGGTAAGTTGCCACTTCCACCGGCAGCTGCGCGATGACCTTGGCCGTACGCTCCTTGCGAGCTTCTTCGCCGATGATGCGCAGGATCGCCAACGCCAGCGATTCGACGCTGCGAATCGTGCCAATGCCGGAGCAGCGCGGGCAGGTCAGGTAGCTCGACTCGCCCAGGGACGGTCGCAGCCTCTGGCGCGACATCTCGAGCAAACCAAAGCGCGAGATTTTGCCAATCTGCACACGGGCTCTATCTTGTCGCACGGCATCACGCAGGCGATTTTCGACGTCTCGCTGGTTTTTCTGCGGCCCCATATCAATGAAGTCAATGACGATCAGGCCGCCGAGATCGCGTATACGTAATTGGCGGGAAATTTCGTCCGCGGCTTCCAGGTTGGTGTTGAGCGCTGTTGCCTCGATGTCACTGCCTTTGGTCGCGCGCGCCGAGTTGATGTCGATCGATACGCGCGCCTCGGTGTGGTCGATGACAATGCTGCCACCTGAGGGCAGGTTGACCGAATGTGTAAACGCCGACTCAATCTGGCTTTCGATCTGGTAGCGCGTAAACAGGGGTACCGGATCCTCATAGCGCTTGAGCTTTTTGAGGTTGTGCGGCATGACCTGCTCGACGAACTCGCAGGCTTCCTTATAGGTCAGTTCGTCGTCGATCAGGATCTCGCCGATGTCAGCCGACAGGTAGTCGCGCAGGGCGCGTACGACCGAGTTGCTTTCGCGGTAAATCAGGAATGGCGATTTGCGCTCCAGGACGACGTTCAATATTGCCGTCCAGATCGTCAGCAGGTTTTCGAGGTCCCAGGCGAGTTCTTCTGCGCTCCGGTCAATGCCGGCCGTGCGCAGGATCACGCTCATGCCGTCCGGTATAACGACATCGTTGAGCGATTGACGGGCGAGGTCACGGTCGGAGCCGACGATGCGTCGTGATACACCGCCAGAACGGGCCTTGTTCGGCTTGAGGACGATGAATCGCCCGGCAAGGCTGACAAACGTCGTCAGCGCGGCGCCTTTGTTGCCGCGTTCTTCCTTGTCGATCTGAATAACAATGTCCTGACCTTCTTTCAGTACGTCCCGAATATTGGGTTTGCCAGAGTCGACCTTCTTAACGAAGTACTCGCTGGAGATTTCTTTGAGTGGCAGGAAGCCGTGGCGATCGGCGCCGAATTCAACAAATGCCGCTTCGAGACTGGGCTCGATACGGGTTATTTTGCCTTTGTAGATATTTGCTTTTTTGCGTTCGCCTGCCGGTAATTCGATATTGAGGTCAAAGAGGCGTTGGCCATCGACCATCGCCATGCGCAACTCTTCTTGCTGAGTTGCATTGATTAACATTCTTTTCATGATGCCCTACTTGTGATGTGAGAGAGGGCAGTGAGACTGAACGGAGTGCCAGGGGGCGTACGCAGGGTGGCTCACACAGGAATATCTGGCGCACGATAGCGCTGCCTGTGTATTGGATTACTTCGATCCGGGCCTGAGTCAGAGGAATCAGGTCCCGCAAAAAATTCAGCATTTGAACCCTGCGGCTAAGCCGCTGTGGCGCTCGCTACGTTTGGTGCTCGCTGCCATCTTGGTTGGCCTCGCACTGCGAGACCTAGAAAACTGTAATTACTTTCCAGTTACGATACGGCTGGTCCAGGATTGGGGCCGCGTATTTCCTGTGCATCGCCCGAAAAGTCGTCCGGGGTGTCACAGGGCGCTAATATAGCACACCGTTTGCCTTCATCAAGTTATTGATCATGCAGAAAAAGTCGCGAAAAGCCCCGGCCCCGATCCACGCTAAAGTGCGCAAAGTTCGCGTTGACGCGGAGCAGGCAGGCCAGCGTATCGATAATTTCCTGCGCCGCGAGCTCCCTGGAGTCCCGAAAGGGCGCCTGTACCGGATTCTGCGTCGTGGCGAGGTCCGGGTGAATGGTGGCCGGATACGCGCTGAGTACAAGTTGCAGGAGGGCGACGAGGTGCGGGTGCCGCCCGCGCGAGTGCGGGCGCCGGGCGACCCGCCTGGAGAGGGCGCTACGAACAGGATTCTCGACAGGATCATATTTGAGGATAAGAAACTCTTGGTTATCGACAAGCCGTCCGGCGTCGCGGTTCATGGAGGCAGCGGCATCAGCCACGGCGTTATCGAGCTGCTGAGGCATGCGCGACCAGAACTCGAGGACCTGTCGCTCGTGCATCGCCTGGACAGGGAGACGTCAGGCTGCCTGGTCATGGCAAAAAAGCGTAGTGCGCTCCGCGAGTTGCATGAGAGGTTTCGCGAAGGCGTTGTCGAGAAGAACTACCTCGCACTTGTTGTCGGCGACTGGCAATACGGCGATCAGCTCATCGACAAGCCACTGCTGGTCGAGAACCGTAGGGGTGGGGAGCGTCACGTCATCGTGAGCAAAGGTGGCAAGTCTGCGCAGACACGCGTTGCTTTGTCGCGGACTTTTGGCAAGTACAGCCTGTTATTGTGCGCGCCACAAACCGGGCGCACACACCAGATTCGTGTGCACTTGCTGGCGCTCGAGTTCCCGATACTGGGTGACGAGCGCTACGGCGACGAGGACGAGAACCGCAAGGCGAAGAAATTCGGCCTAAAGCGCCTGTTCCTGCACGCGCAGTCGATTGCGTTCCCTGACGACAGCGGTAACGAACATCATTTCACGGCACCGCTTTCCGATGATCTCGAGCGGTTCCTGGCGGTCGGTGTACCTAAGATTCAGGGCAGCAAGTAGCCGAGTTCAAGGAGCACGTCAGAGACCCAGATCATCGGCAGGCCGATGAGTGCCGTTGGGTCATCCGTCCTGACCGACTCGAACAAAACAAAACCGGCACCTTCGATCTTGAAACTGCCAGCGCAATCATACGGTTCGTCATGCCGCAGGTAGGTTTCGACGAGTCGCCGGTCAAATTGCCGAAAGCGCACCGTGGTCTTGTCGATATGCTCGTATCGGGTCCGGCCAACCGGATCGAGAATGCAGACTGCCGTGCGAAACGTAACGGTCTGCCCGGAGGCGGCCATCAATTGTTCGACCGCTTTCTGGTGATCGCCGGGTTTGCCAAGCACCTGGCCATCAAGCACGGCCAGCTGGTCGGCGCCGATGATCAGGGAATTGCGCGCCGTTCTCGATACGGTCTCGGCTTTCTGCCGCGCCAGCCGGCGCGCCAGTTTCTTTGGACTCAGCCCGTCCGGATTGCTCTCATCGATATCGGGCGAAACGGCCTGGTAGTCATCGAGGAAGCGATCAAGCAAATCCCGGCGGTACTGTGAGGCCGATGCGAGAACAATCGAAGGGGCGGAAGGATTTTGCATGAAATCAATTGCTTGGAGCCGCAAAACGTGAGTTTACCCACTTTATTGCTCAGATCCGATAATTTCCGTGCTGTGCACTTTGACAGTGGCTCTGGAGGTACTTATCATGCGCGCGCCATGGGCAATCCGCTGCGAGATCGCCGCACTCCGCTGGAATTGGCGGCGAGCGGTCAAGTCATTGAATTTTCTGAGAAAATTTGTGACTTCGAACGACTGGCGGTAATTGTCCAGGGTGATCTCGAATCACTGGACCCTGATAAACTCCCGTCCGGCTGGCGCGATTCGCTAGTTTCGGGCCGGCTGAGCTTCAGTTTTGCCGATGCGCAGAACAAACTGCCGATGCTCGAGGGCAGGGTCACGGCGACGCCTGATGCCGTTTGTCAGCGTTGCCTGGAGCCGTTCGAAATGCCGCTTGCGGCGGATCTGCGGCTGTTACTTGGCGACGATGAGTCGACAGGGATGGGCGACGATGATCTTGAGATCTGGGAGCTCAATGAGGATACGTTTCGGCCGTTGGATCTCGTTGAAGAAGCGCTGATCATGGCGATGCCGTACGCTGCGATGCATGTCGATGATGACATATGTCGCGGCCCGGGTGAGAAAGTGTCAGAGCCCGGTGACAAGACACGACCGTTTGCGGCCTTAAAGGCGCAAATGGAAAAAGAGAATTGAGGAGAGAGAAATGGCTGTTCAAAAAAGTCGCAGGACCCCGTCAACACGTGGCATGCGCCGCGGGCATGACAAGGTAAAGAAACCCGCTCTGTCGGTTGACCCGACGTCGGGTGAGACCCACCTGCGGCATCGCGTATCGCCCGACGGTTTCTACCGTGGCGAGCAGGTTGTCGCGCAACCTGAAATCATCGACGACGAAGACGAGTAAATCCACTCAATACCAGGTCGTGTTGATTAACGGCCTGCTTGTCTGTGGCGACACACTCGATCATTTCCATTGATGCAATGAGCGGCGACCTCGGTGCCGAGGTTGTCGTGCGCGCGGCCAATCAGGCGTTGCGCGAATACTCACAACTCGAACTCCTGCTCGTTGGTGACCAGGACGAGTTGCGAGGACATGTCACGCGGATCGTTGGTGACGAGCCTCGCCTGACAATCGTGCACGCGAGCGAAGTCGTGGAGATGTCCGACTCGCCTGTTGATGCGATGCGCAAGAAAAAAGATTCATCGATGCGCGTGGCAATCAATCTCGTCAAAGAAGGCAGGGCGCAGGCTTGCGTCAGCGCTGGTAATACTGGCGCGTTGATGGGGACCGCGAAATTCGTACTCAAGATGCTGCCCGGCATCGACCGACCGGCGATCATCACTGAGTTGCCGGCCAAAGGCGGCACGTTGCACATGCTCGATCTTGGTGCGAATACCTTGTGTACCGCTGAACATCTATTCCAGTTTGCGGTTATGGGCGCGATCGTTACCGAAGATATTACGGGTGTTAAGAACCCGCGCGTTGCGCTGCTCAATATTGGCGCTGAGGACACCAAGGGTCACGACACGGTCAAGGACGCCGCGGCGATGCTCAATGCGAGTTCGCTCAACTATGTAGGCTTCATTGAAGGCAGCGAGTTGTTCTCCGGTAAAGCAGACGTTGTTGTCACGGATGGTTTTACCGGAAATGTCGCATTGAAAACAATGGAGGGTACTGTCGGTCTGGCAGCGCATTACCTGAAACGGGCATTTACACGCAATCTGTTTTCCAAGTTTCAGGCATTCCTGTCGCGACCCGTACTGAATCACCTCAAAGGGCGCATGGATCCGCGAAAATACAACGGTGCGACTCTCGTCGGCCTAAATGGTATTGTTATCAAGAGCCACGGCGGTGCTGATTCCTACTCGTTTCTACATGCGATCACGACAGCGGTTGTCGAAGTACAAAAACAAGTGCCGCAGCAGATTGGCAAGCTGCTACAAAAGGAAACCGCATGACGTACTCGAAGATTGTCGGAACCGGGCGTTACCTGCCCGAGAAAATCCTGACCAACTTCGATCTCGAAAAGATGGTCGATACCAATGACGAGTGGATTCGCACGCGTACGGGTGTCGAGCGCCGGCATTGTGTTGCGCCTGATCAAACGACATCGGATATGTGCGTTGAGGCGGCGAAGGTCGCAATGGATGACGCAGGTATCCTACCAACTGACATTGACATGGTCGTCGTCGGTACAACGTCGCCCGATTTGATATTTCCAAATGCGGCAACGCTCGTTCAGCACCGCCTCGGTATTCCGGCATGCCCTTGCCTTGCAATGGAAGCGGCATGCACAAGTTTTATTTACGGACTGACAACAGCCGACAAGTACATTAAGGCGGGCGAGGCCAAGTGCATTCTCGTTATCGGTGCCGAGTGCATTACCAAGCTCGTCGACTGGAGTGACCGCAACACCTGTGTGCTATTTGGCGATGGTGCGGGTGCCGTCATCGTAAAATCGTCTGACGAACCCGGCATCATCGCGACACATCTTGGCGCCGACGGCCAGTACAAAGACTTGCTTTACTATCCGGTTGGCGCATCGAAAGAGCTGCACAAAGCGGGCACCGACGAAGCCTCGATCATGATGAGGGGCAACGAAGTGTTTAAAGTCGCCGTTAAGACCCTTGGCAACGTTGCAACAGAAGTGCTCGAAAAGGCTGGCGTGTCGCAGGATGAACTCGACTGGCTCATTCCACACCAGGCCAACCTTCGCATTATCCAGGCGACTGCAAAACGCCTTGACCTGCCGATGGAGAAAGTCATCGTGACAGTTCAGGACCATGGCAATAGCTCGGCCGCATCTGTACCGATGGCGCTTGATGTGGGCGTACGTGATGGCCGCGTCAAAAAGGGTCAAATGGTATTGATGGAAGCCTTCGGTGGCGGGTTCACATGGGGTTCGGTTTTGATGCGACTCTGACTTTAGGAGAGTGGCTTGAACGATAAAGCTATTACCCGTGTTCACTGGAGCTTCTGGTTAATTAGCGCGATCGCGCTAATCTGGAATGTGTTGGGTTCCGTCAATTTCTTCATGCAGATGAACCCGGATATGCTCGACGCATATCGCGAGTCGGAGCGCGCAATTATTCAGGGCCGCCCCGTATGGGCTACCGGAGCTTTCGCAGTTGCCGTTATCGTTGGCGCGCTTGGCGGCCTTCTTCTCCTGCTTAGAAAGTCCGCTGCGACGTACATGTTTGCTGCATCACTCGCTGGCGTCATCGTAACAATGATCCATACGCTCGGGGTTGATTACGACTTCACACCCGTTGAGCTCCTTGTCGTGCTCGTGATGCCGGCTGTCGTAGCGGCGTTCTTGATCTGGTATTCGAAGCATGCCGAGGGCAGGGGTTGGATCAGTTAGGTTGCAATTGGTGAATTGAGCGATGGCGATATCGGGTGAGTGTTTCTGTGGAGCGATTACCTACAGCGTCTCGGGAAAGCTCCATGATGCTCGGTCGTGCCACTGCTCTCGTTGTCGCAAGGCTTTCAGTTCCCAGGCATCGGCCTACGCTCTGGTCAATTCGAATGAGTTCGAATGGTTAACTGGCGAGGACCTGCTGACCTCTTACGTCAGTAAGCATGGGTACGGTCTCCAGTTCTGCAGTAGCTGTGGTTCCACACTTTGCGGTGTGTTCGAAGGCGCGGTGCATGGCGTCACATTGGGTTGTGTCAATGGTGACCCGGAGATTGAAATCGGCCGGCACATCTTCGTTGGCTCGAAAGCAAAATGGGAGGTCATTCCAGATGGCGTGACTACCTACAATGAGGGGCCGCCGTAGCCCGACTCCCTACGCAGCGTCAAATCGTTTTTTCGCTTCAGCCATCCACTTTTCGCCTTCTTCTTTTGGCTTCCCTTCCATTTGTTTCATGATGTCTGCATGTTCTGCAGTCCAGTGAGCGAAGGCTGCTTTGAACCAGGCGTCAATGTCTTCGCCTTGAATGTCTGCATCGCAAATTTCACATTTGACTGTTTTCATGGGATTAACTCTGGACAGACGATGTAATCAACTTATCATACGTTTGAGTCAAAGCAGTCGTTCTATCTACCCTACGATTATGGAGGAGACCCATGGCCGCTTATTTTATTTTGACGCACACGATCACCGATCTCG
>WTCH01000182.1 GCA_013138675.1 Woeseiaceae bacterium
TTGAATCGACATTATTTGTCCCCCAGAGGCCTTTCAATTCCGATCCGAATCGACCTGAATGTCTGCGCTACTAGTGAAACGGCCGACGGCCGCAATGGGTCAATACCAGACGCTCAGTATACATCCATGCCAATGGTTGCTTTCGGCCAATAGCGGCTGCCCAACCAACGGTTACGACCAAATATTTTAGATATCGGCGCGAACTCTCGCTCGTTCCATCATCTTGTCACGAAGCACCCGCAATGCCTTCCTGCTAGGTTCATCAAGCTCAGGCGGCATAGCTTTAAATGCTGCTAGCATTGCGATGTCGTTCGCCTCAGCCAAATTGACATTCATTAACTGCAATTCGAGCTCAATTCTCTCTAAGGTCTGGTTCGACAAGTCGCTCTCCAAAGTTGTGATGGGTAGTGACGGTAGGCGCTGGGCTTACTCAATGCAACGATGCAGTCACCACATTTGGAATTTGCCGATCGGCCACCAATGTTCGCTTTGGGCCAATACCAGACGCTCAAGATTCTAGCACCTGGGCGGCTGCTTTCGGCCAAAAGCAGACATTAGAAATTAACTCATGTGTCCGTTTTATCCGGGCAAGACCAGGTTTCTCACCCGTATGACTGACTAGTCGACAACTGCGATGCATTCAATCTCGGTGCGTGCACCGAGCGCGAGTCCGTTTGCACCGAGCGCACTTCTGGCTGGCTTGTTCGGAAAGAACGTCACGTAGACTTCATTCATCGCGGCCCATTCGGAAATATCGGCCAGGAATACAGTGCACTTGACGACCCTGTCCATCGACGAGCCGAACATCTCAAGCGTCGCCGATATGTTCTCGAGCGTCTTTTTGGTCTCTGCCTGGATGCCGCCTTCAACAAGGCCGCCTTTCTCGCGGTCGTAGCCGAGCGCACCGGACAGATACAGCATGTTGTCGACGCGTACCGCGGCAGAAAATGGCAAGTCCATGTCTTCCGTTCCGGGTGCTTTGAGCCATTCAACATTGGTTTCATGATCGACCCTGGCTTCGCAGCCCACCAACACGGTCGCACAGAAAAGAATAAACAGTTTTCTCATTTTCGAAATCCCCTCAATTAAATGTCACCCGCGGTTGCCGCGGCCTTGATGTGATCGGCGGCGCGGAACGCCAGCGCCATAATGGTCATCGTTGGCTGCCCCCGACCGGACGTTACCATGCTGCTGCCGTCGCAAATAAACAGGTTTGGCACATTATGACTGCGATGCTTGTTGTCAACGACCGACGTCGCCGGATCATCGCCCATGCGGCAGGTGCCAAGCAGATGCTCTCCACCCGTTGTCGGGTGAATCCCGAATCGCCAGGACTTTTCGGCGCCTGCTGCTTCGTGCAATTCCGCCGTGCGGTCTTCGAGGAAACCGGCCATTGCAAGATCGTCAGCATGATCCATGTAAGTGGCGCGAATTGCCGGGCGGTCCCATGCGTCTTTGCTTTCAGGATCCAGCGTAATGTTATTGCTATCAAGTGCAAGTGATGTCGTGCTGCCAACAATGCAAAGCGTTCGCGAAAAATCGTGCGCCATGGTGTCTTTGAGGCCCTTGCCCCAACGCGGCGTATTCGGGTCACGGCCAAGCATCGCGTGAATTATCGGCGTGGCCGAAAACAACGGCCGCGCGTCGATGCCGCCCCCGCCATAGAATCCGCGCTTCTCGTCGGTTTCGTAAAAGTCGTGCACGATTCTCGATACCTGCACACCCTTGTAGTCGTTCAGGGGGTGCTCGTACACACCGACGCTCAGGGCATGGGCATTGTGCATCAGGTTACGCCCAACGAAGCCGCTGGAGTTTGCCAGGCCGTCGGGATGTTGTACGCTGGCCGACATTAGCAGCAGGCGCGTGGACTCCGCGCCATTCGCCGACAGGACCACCGCTTTGGCTTTCTGCGCCTGCTCGACGCCATTGATGTCCAGGTAGACGACCTGGTCGGCCTTACCTTTGTCATTTGTCTCAATTCGAATGACCGTGGAATCCGGCCGAATTTCGCAGTTTCCACTGGCCTCGGCCAGCGGGATCATGGTTGCGAGCGTCGAGGATTTGGCCCCGGCTTCACAGCCATACCACATGCAATAGCCGCAACTTACGCAGCCTGCGCGTCCGTTATGCGGCTGCGACAGGATGGCATGCGGTTCGGCTTGCGCGTGCAGCCCCAGCGCTGCGGCGCCTTTTTCGAGCAGCACACCGGACGACTTGATCGGCATTGGCGGCATCGGGAATGGTTTCGATCGCGGCGCATCGAATGGTCCGGGCACACCGGAGACGCCGATCTCCCAGTCGACCTTCGTGTAGTAGGGCTCGAGTTCCTCGTACGTGATCGGCCAGTCGACGAAGTTGGTGCCCGAAATAGGGCCGAGCAGGCTGCGTTCCTTGAAATCGACAGGCCGCAGGCGCCAGAAGTTTGCCGTGAAATGCACGCTGCTGCCGCCGACGCCGCGAGCATAGCGAATCGGTGCCTGTTGGGTCGGCTGAACCGCTGTCTCGTTCTCGTAGTGACGGAACGTCTGGCCATGAACGTCGTTCCCACCACCATGCAACTCCGATCGCATGACGACAGACAATTCATCATGCGTGAAGTCGGCCGCCTTGCGGTACGGTCCTTGCTCGAGGACCACGACGCTGAATCCCGCCGCTGAAAGTTCCTTTGCCAGGATGCCGCCGGCTGAGCCGGAGCCGATGATTGCGAAGTCGACTTCCTCGCGCGTATCAAAGATGGTCTCATTCGCCATCGTTGGTCTCCCCGTGTAACTGGGCATCGTAGTAGCCGAACGGGTACTGCCACGGCCCCTGGTCGCCTACAAATCCGATCAGGTCCCAGCCGATATTGTCCTTGTTGCCGCCGTACTTCGACATGGCAAAAAAACCAAATATCGTCATCGCCCAAACGAGATTAAATAAGCCGCTGGACTCCTGCGTGGTGAGGAATGCGTCCTGCTCAGCGTCGCTAAGCTCGCCGAAGCGAACACCATCGGCATGCCGCACGCTGAGT
>WTCH01000163.1 GCA_013138675.1 Woeseiaceae bacterium
ACAGGTGGTCCTGCAGGATCTTCTCGGCACGCAATTCGTCGCGGCGATGAACCAGCGTGACTTTCGATGCAATATTGCTGAGGTACAGCGCTTCCTCTGCGGCCGTATTGCCGCCGCCAATGACAGCAACATCCTTGTCGCGGTAGAAAAAACCGTCGCAAGTTGCGCACGCTGACACGCCGCGGCCCTTGAAAGCCTCTTCGGATGGCAGACCGAGATACATCGCAGTTGCGCCCGTAGCAATGATCAGCGCATCGCAGGTGTAGCTGCCGTAGTCGCCGTCGAGACGAATTGGCCGCACCGACAGGTCAGCCGTATGGATGTGATCATTGAGGATCTCCGTATTGAAGCGCTGCGCGTGCCGCAGCATGCGGTCCATCAGCTCGGGCCCCTGCAGGCCCTCAACGTCGCCAGGCCAGTTGTCGACGTCGGTCGTTGTCATGAGCTGGCCTCCCTGTTCCACGCCGGTAATGACGACCGGATTGAGGTTGGCGCGCGCCGCATAGACGGCAGCGGAGTAGCCGGCCGGACCCGATCCCAGGATCACTAGCCGCATATGTCTCAAATCACTCATGTATAATTTATCCCTGTTCGTTCAGGCATTAAAAGCTCGCTGAAGCCCCGGAAATGCGGTCCCGTTGATGACTTTCAAGGGCGTTATTGCGGGCTTGTGTCTGTCGGGCAACCCGATTTGATTCGCAGTTTACTTTAGATATGGCAAGAGCCCAAAAGAGTACGAAAACAGCACAGCGACTCTCCGAGCAAGTCTCGAGGGCCTTACGTGAAGGTGCGCTCTATGTATTTGGTGCGCTGGCCCTGATCCTCTGGTACGCGTTGTTCACGTACGACGTCAACGATCCGGGGTTCAGTCAGGCGACCAGTTCGACGGACGTCACTAACGGGGTGGGGCGCCTGGGCGCCTACACGGCAGACCTGTTATTCAACTTCTTTGGCCGGCCGGCCTACCTGTTTACGGTCATGGTCTTCTATTTCGGCTGGATGCTGTATCGCGAGCAGAAAACACAGCAGGCCATCACGAAGATGGACTACTCGCTGCGCATCGGCGGATTTGTCGCGACGCTGGTGACGAGTTGTGCGCTGGCGACACTGCATTTTTCGCCAAATGGGTTTAATGAGTCGGCTGGCGGTGTCATCGGTCGTATTGTCGGCGATTGGCTCGAATCCGTCATGAAGCTGCTCGGCGCGAGTACTTTGCTGTTCGTCATCTGGGTTGCTTCGATATCCCTGTTTCTCGGCATATCGTGGTTCAACGTCATGGACAAGATTGGCCGCTGGTGCCTGGCCGGGTACGAGCGCGCGCGAATCAAGATTGGCGAGTTGCAGGACAAGGCCGAAGGCAGACGTCAGCAGGCCGCACGCCAGGACGTCATCGAAACCGCGAAGAAACGTACTGCCGGACGCACACGGCCACGCATAGAACCGGTCATGCCAGCCCTGGAAACAAGCGTCAGGGCCGAGAAAGAGCGCCAGGTGCCGTTATTCGATCCACCGGCAGCAGGCGAGCTGCCGCCATTGTCTTTACTGGATGACCCACCGCCGCAAAAGACCGGCTATTCCACGGAATCCCTCGAAGCGATGTCTCGACTCGTGGAGCTCAAACTCAAGGATTTTGGTGTCGATGTCGAGGTGAAATCCGTTTCACCGGGCCCGGTGATTACCCGTTTCGAGCTCGATCCCGCACCCGGCGTCAAGGTCAGTCAGATCGCGAGCCTGTCGAAAGACATCGCACGTTCGTTGTCAGTGGTCAGCGTTCGCATCGTGGAGGTTATTCCGGGTAAGTCATTTGTGGGTCTGGAGATCCCGAACGAGAATCGCGAGCTGGTAACGCTCGGTGAAATTCTCAAGTCGCGCGCCTATGACGACATGGCATCACCTCTTACGCTCGCACTGGGTAAAGATATCGGTGGTCAATCTGTCGTCGCTGACCTGGCCCGTATGCCGCACCTGCTCATCGCAGGCACGACAGGCTCGGGTAAGTCCGTCGCGATCAATGCCATGGTCCTGAGCCTTCTTTACAAGACCCAGCCTGAGCATGTCCGGCTGATCATGATCGATCCGAAAATGCTCGAGTTATCGGTATACGAAGGAATACCGCACCTGTTGACACCGGTTGTCACGGATATGAAAGACGCAGCAAATGCGTTGCGCTGGTGCGTGGCCGAGATGGACCGTCGCTACCGGCTCATGTCGGGGCTCGGTGTGCGCAATATCGGTGGCTACAACCGCAAGGTCAAAGAAGCGATTGGAGCCGGGGAGCCGCTCAAGGATCCGACGTTCACACCGCCGCCGTTTGAAGATATAGACAAGCCGATCGAGCATCCGACGCTCACGCCATTGCCATACATCGTCGTGATCATCGACGAGCTTGCGGACATGATGATGATCGTCGGCAAGAAGGTGGAAGTAATTATTGCCCGGCTCGCGCAGAAAGCCAGGGCGTCCGGCATTCACATGTTGCTGGCAACACAGCGGCCGTCTGTCGATGTCATTACGGGGCTGATCAAAGCCAACGTCCCCACGCGAATAGCTTTCCAGGTATCGGCCAAGGTCGACTCGCGCACCATTCTCGATCAGATGGGCGCTGAGAACCTGCTTGGCCACGGCGACATGCTCTATTTGCCGCCAGGCACGTCGGTCCCGCTGCGCGTGCATGGCGCGTTTGTTGCCGATCACGAAGTCCACTCGGTCGTCAGGCATCTCAAAAAGGCCGGCGCACCGCGTTATCTTGATGAAATTCTTGACGGGCCAATTGGTCCAACTGCCGGACTGGCGGGAATCGACAAATTGCCGGCCGATAGCGCGGACGCGGAACAGGACCCTCTTTATGATCAGGCAATACAAGTGGTGATGGACACGCGCAAGGCATCGATATCTGGTGTGCAACGGCGTCTCAAGATTGGCTATAACCG
>WTCH01000011.1 GCA_013138675.1 Woeseiaceae bacterium
AGGCGAATGCGGCGATCTTCTCGGTCCAGGGAAAATCGATAAACGAGAATGCAAGCCGCGACATTCGCGTCCTCGTTGTGGGCAACCCGGCAAACACGAATGCCCTGATCACGCAGAGCAACGCGCCCGACATCAATCCGGCAAATTTCACGGCCATGACACGCCTCGATCACAATCGCGCAATGGCGCAACTGGCCCATAAGACGGGCAACCCTGTCAATGATGTTCACAACATGACGATCTGGGGCAATCATTCCGCAACGCAGTATCCGGATATCCATCACGCCAATGTCAAAGGGCAGGCCGCGAGCGAACTCGTTGACGAGGCATGGCTGGCCGGTGAGTTCATACCCAAAGTACAGCAACGCGGCGCAGCGATCATTGCCGCGCGCGGCGCTTCATCGGCCGCCTCGGCTGCTTCTGCCGCAATCGACCACATGCACACATGGGCGCTGGGCACGCCGGATGATGACTGGGTAAGCATGGGCATCCCGGCCGATGGCAGCTATGGCATCGAGCCCGGCATCATCTACTCCCACCCCGTGCGTTGCAGTGGTGGAAATTACGAGATCGTGCAGGGCCTCGAGATCAGCGACTTCAGTCGCGAACGCATGAGTGCTACCGAGGTCGAACTTCGGGAAGAGCGCGCGGCGATCGAGAAATTGCTTTGATGTGATGTCGGACATGGCAGGCCCTGCGCCCCGGTGATAGGGTTTGCCATGGCAGTCGACCTGCCCTGAGGTAACATTTTGTCCAGTTTTCTAGTTAGTTCTTCGTGGTTGCTGCTGTTTGTCGGCGGCGGTATTTTTCTCGCTTATCAACGCATTGACCTGCGCACGTCGACGATCGCGACGGGCCTGGCTCTACTCGCTTACACGATTTTCGGCAACGGCTGGTGGCTGTGGCTATTGCTGCTATGGGCCTTGTTCGGCTTGATGATCATTCCGAACCTTGTGGAACTGCGGCGCGAGAAAATTACGCGACCGCTGCTGGACATCTACCGCAAGATGCTGCCGTCGATGTCCGACACTGAACGCGAAGCGCTCGAGGCCGGCAACGTCTGGTGGGACGGCGAGCTGTTTTCGGGAATGCCCGATTGGGAACAGCTCATGAAATTCCCGGCACCTGAGTTGTCCGAGGAAGAGCAGGCCTTCATCGACGGCCCGTGCGAAGAACTCTGTCGCATGACTGACGATTGGCAGATCTGCCACGAACTCGCGGACATACCGAAGGACGTCTGGGAGTTCATCATCGAGCATCGCTTCTTCGCGATGATCATTCCTAAAAAGTACGGCGGACTCGAGTTCTCGCCCTACGCCAATGCCATGGTGCTGACCAAGTTAGGCGGTCGCAGTCCCACCGTCGGGTCGACAGTCGGTGTGCCGAACTCTCTCGGCCCCGCCGAATTGCTGCTGCACTACGGCACCGATGAACAGAAGGACCACTACCTCCCTGGCCTCGCTGCGGGCACCGAGATTCCGTGTTTCGCGTTGACCTCGCCCGAGGCAGGGTCCGATGCTGCCGCGCTGATTGATAGCGGCGTGGTGTGCAAAGGCAAATGGAATGGCAAGACGATCACCGGCATCAAGCTCAACTGGGACAAGCGTTACATTACGCTCGCGCCGGTCGCGACCGTGCTCGGACTCGCCTTTAAGCTTAGTGACCCCGATCGCCTGATCGGCGACAAGGAAGACTACGGCATCACGGCTGCACTGATTCCGACCGATACCGCCGGCGTAACGATCGGCCGGCGACACGACCCACTGTCGATTCCGTTCCAGAATGGCCCGACATCGGGCGAAGACGTATTCGTGCCGCTCGACTACATCATCGGTGGCCAGGAAATGGCCGGCAAGGGCTGGAAAATGCTCGTCGAGCTGCTGTCGGTCGGGCGTGCGATATCGCTGCCGGCTGCATCATGCGGCGGCGGTCAGACCGCAAGCTACGCATCCGGCGCCTACACGCGCATTCGCAAGCAGTTCAACACTCCTATCGCGAACTTCGAGGGCGTTGGCGAAGCGCTGACGCGAATTGGTGGCAACACCTACATCATCAACGCTGCACTGTCCGTGACATCGGCAGCGATCGGCCAGGGCGAAAAACCGGCCGTGCCGTCAGCTATCCTTAAGTACCACTGCACCGAACTCGGCCGCAAAATCGCGAACGACTGTATGGACGTGCATGGCGGTAAAGCCATCATGATGGGCCCGAACAATTACGCTGGCCGCCCCTACATGGCGACGCCCATCTCGATCACTGTTGAGGGCGCGAATATTCTGACTCGCAGCCTCATCATTTACGGTCAGGGCGCCATTCGTTGCCATCCGTTCGTACTGCCGGAGATGCAGGCAGCCGGCGACGAAGATGCCGACCGCGGGCTGATTAGGTTCGACAAGGCGATGTTTGGGCATATTGGCTACGCAATCAGTAACCTCGCACGGTCGTTTTTCCTTGCGCTGACGCATGCCAAGTTCAGTCGCGTGCCTCTGAACACACCGACACGTCGTTACTATCAGAACATCAACCGCTACAGCGCGGCTTTCGCACTCGCATCCGACTTCGCGATGCTGACGCTCGGCGGCGAGCTGAAAAAACGCGAACTCCTGTCAGCCCGCCTCGGCGACGTACTCAGCTCGATGTACCTGGCCTCAACAGTGCTCAAGCATTTCGAAAACCAGGGCCGCCGTGCAACAGACCTGCCGCTGGTCGAATGGTCGGTTCGCACCCTGATGTACCAGGCCCAGGAATCGCTGCATGCCTTCCTGCGCAACTTCCCGAACCGCTGGGTCGCTGCGTTTCTGCGTGTGTTTATTTTCCCACGTGGCAGGACGTATTCCGCGCCATCCGATGAGTTATCTCACAAGGTTGTCGAGCTGATGACACGCACCGGCGAGGCGCGCGCGCGACTCAGCAATGAGGCCTATACAACCCTCGAGCCCGGCAACCCGCTCGGACTGCTGCAGGAGGCACTTGAATTGTCAGAAACATTCGCGCCGATGGAACGTCGCCTCAAACAAGCGCAGCGAGAGGGCCTGATCAAGTCCGAGTACCTGGGCGACCAGATCGACGAAGCCGGACGTACTGGTGTTGTCAGTAAGAAAGAAGCCGCCGAATTGCGTGATTACCATGATAAGGTGAGAGCACTTCTCGCGGTCGACGATTTCGCACCCGAAGAGCTTGGCCGACCGACCAGCCAAAAAGCGCCACCGTTGGACGTGCCACAGAAGACGGCACCGCGTAAAAAAGCAAGCAAGAAAAAGGTTCAGCGCAAGAAAGCGTCGAAAAAGACCAGTAAGAAAACCAACTAGCCTATGACAAGCCACTCCGGACCCATCTATGAAGTCACTTTCTTCGTAGCGCCGGATGTTGCTGATGAATGCGAGCAACGGATCGAAGAACATGTTCGGCGCGTGTTGCTCGACCCGGCCGTCGACGACTGCTCGGTATTCGCCAGGGACGACGACGAGCAGGGCCGCCTGCGGCGGGTTTGTCTGCACAACCTGACTGGCGACGACGTCCTCGATGACTTCATTGACGGTCCCGGCAGTGAACTCGAGGCCCAGCTGGGCGCAGAGTTTGGCGAGCTGGTAGAGGTTAAATCCCGAATCCTGCGAGAGGACCAGCTCACAGAACTGTTGCCGGAGACATCGCCGAATTGCCTCAATTGCGGAGGAAGACTCAGGGGACAATATTGCGGCACCTGTGGCCAGCGCTCACGCAGCCGCCTGATCAGCCTCTGGGAGCTGATTTCGGACGCATTCGGCGATCTGTTCGAACTTGACTCACGGCTCTGGCAAACCCTGGTTCCACTCCTGATTCGCCCCGGTCGCCTCACCCATGATTATCTGCAGGGGCGCCGCGCCCGCTACATGCCCCCGTTTCGTATGTACCTCGTGCTCAGCCTGCTGTTTTTTGTCATTGCCTTTTTCGACCCGAATGACGAATTGGGCCTGCTGTTCGAGCCCGAGCCGGAGACAACTGCTGCGCAGGAGGCGGCAGAGACGGCGGCCGCTGCCGAACAGGCGCAGGAGGTTATCGACGAACTCACGGAACAGGGCATCATCACTGAAGACGAGCTACCGCCTGAATTACAGATCGACGAGAACGGATTCCGGTTCACGTTCGATGAGGACGGCACCGAAGCCGAGAGTGACTGTGACGTCGACGAGACCGACATCGAAGAGCTACCCGCCTGGCTGGCACGGCGACTGACCGTCGAGCGCTTACAACGCGTTTGTGAGCGCACACGACTCGACGATGGCGAGGGGCTGAAGGACAACCTGGTCGACAATATCCCGGCCGCGCTCATTGTGCTGCTGCCGCTGATGGCCTTTGTACTCAAGGCGCTGTACCCGTTATCCAAACGCTACTACGTTGAACACCTGCTGTTCTTCGTGCATTTCCACGCTTTCTTCTTCCTGATGCTGACGCTGCAAATTCTCCTCATGCGATTGTCCGGACTGCTCAGCATTCCGGAGGCGATTCCCATACTAACGATCGTCG
>WTCH01000104.1 GCA_013138675.1 Woeseiaceae bacterium
CTGCGCGACCGAATTACCTGAGGATCGGCGAGCTAGGTTGCTGACGCGGCAACGATACTGCCAATCGATCCGTCAAGCATTGCGTCGTACTCTTCCGCGCTCTGGTTGACGTTAAGCCCTTCAGACAACGCGCGCGAGAAACTGGCGACCATGCCATTCTGGCGCGACAACCGGTCGTTCGCCTCTTCGCGTGAATACCCACCGGACAGCGCCACGACACGGGCGACGTTCGAATGTGCAACACAATCCGCATACAGATTGTCCTGCTCAGGCAACGTCAGCTTCAGCATGACGACTTCATCCGCGCCCAGGCTGTTGAGTTGATCCATGATCGCCGCGTACAGGATGTCTTCTGCCGCTGCTTTGTCGGGGCAGTGAATATCAACCTCGGGCTCGATGATGGGCACGAGCCCTGCCGCGACAATCTGCCGCCCAACGTCGAACTGCTGATCAACGACAGCCTTGATACCCGCCGCATTGGCCTGCTTAATGACTGAGCGCATTTTCGTACCAAAGATCCCGGCCGCTTTGGCTTTCACCAACAGCGCATCGAGATCCGGCATCGGGTTCATGACCTGTGCACCGTCCACTTCTTCAGCAAGTCCCTTGTCGACTTTAAGAAACGGCACAACGTTCTTCACGCTCCAGAGATAGGACGCCGTCGACTGCCCTTCAACTTCGCGGTCCATCGTGTTTTCGAAAAGGATTGCGCCGAGAATGCGCTCGCCGCCGAAGGACGGGCTCGTCATGATGCGTGTGCGCATCTCGTGAACGACCGAAAACATCTCGTCGTCGTTCGACCATGCATCCGGTGTAACGCCATATAGGCCCAGTGCCTTGGGTGTGCTACCACCGCTCTGGTCGAGCGCGGCAATGAATCCAGGGGCGT
This sequence comes from Woeseiaceae bacterium, assembly GCA_013138675.1. Lineage (GTDB taxonomy): Bacteria > Pseudomonadota > Gammaproteobacteria > Steroidobacterales > Woeseiaceae > UBA1847. The sequence goes on from WTCH01000104.1 coordinate 890, forward strand.
TTTTGATCTTGTCGAGTTGCTGTTCGTTATTGCTCACAATGCTACCTGTCGGTTGAATGAACGGAAGGAAATGGTGAGCGGAATTCTACATGAGACCGACAGAATATCGAGCAGAACTGCGCCGATGCCCTGCGACGGTAATCAAGAAAGGGGTGGCCCGGGATATGCTGGAAATCCCGGGCAGCTGTTCAGGCTGTTCGACGCCGATTGCGTCGGACCCCGATAAGGCCGGCCAGCAACAAGAGGAACCACGGACCGGTTGCGCCGGCTGAACTTTCATCCGGGTCTTTGACCTCGATCCTGCGGTTGCCGCTGTTGTCTGACGGTACAAGGTCGGCCTCGAGAGCTGACAGTGAGACTGTAACTCTCGGGTTGCCCGCCGCGATGCCGGTAGCAGTAACGTTGATCGTCGAATTTGACTGCGCTGCGAAGGTTGCCGCCTGGCAGGTCACCTGCTGGGCAAGGACCACGCATGATCCGTTCGACCAGCTGGCAGCCGTAGCCTGCAACGCGTTACCCAGGTCAACAGTCAGAATGACGCCGGTAGCATTAAGGGTCGCCCTGTTCTCAAGCGCCGCATTGATTGTGGTGCTCTTGCCGAGCTTGACCGAGGCACCCGTCGGTGCGTTCACAACCAGGTCGACCGCCGGACCCACTGTTAGTTGCAGTGTTTCCTGGTTGTTTCCGAGCCTGTCGTCCACATCGGCCGAAACCGTTGCACTAATCATGCCCTGCCCGAGTGCCGTTGGTGTTGTCGTAATGTCGACGGTGCGGCTACTCAATCCGGGCACGTCGCCCAGTGTGCAACTGACCGTGCCAGCGCCGCTTGTACAAGTGCCGACCGATGCGCTTACAGAGTCCAGGGTCAGGTTGGCAGGTAGCGTGAAGTCGGCGGCGACATTCGTCGCATCAAGCGTGCCGTTATTCGTGACGTCATAGACAATTACTGCGCTCGCACCGAACAACACCGTTGCACTACCACTTAGCGCTACCTCCATGTCGGTGGCCGGTAGTGCGCTAATACACAATGCGTCTGCAATATCGTCCGACATTTGGGCGATACTGCATGAAGAAAACTGGTCGCTACCGTTTAGCTGCGGAGCCATGATGAAGCTGCCGGTTTCCGACTCACACGCAGACCCACTTTGACCGTCGTGCGGAGCACCAAAATTGTGGCCGATCTCGTGTGCGGCGACCAGGCTGTCAAAGGTCGAACTACCGTTACCTTCGCTGAGCCCTGCACCAAAGTTGGTGCTGCATAGCGCACCGGTCCACGCGATGCCGACCGTTGTTCCGTCGAGATTCTTACCGGTATACATATGTGTAAGCCCGTTGCTGCGTTGCGTCGGCGAATTCGCACGATAATCTGACAGCTCGGCGAGCAACGCGCCCGATTCCGTTTCGTCAGTAAATGGGTCGTTCGATGCACTGAACGTCTCAATCGTCGTCACGTTGATCTGCACGCCGACGTGCTGACTGAAGATACCGTCGACGTTGTTCAGTCGTGTCGTGATCGCCGTCGCAGCGGCTGCGTCATTGCCTTTGCTATTCGTAAATTCGAAGTCGCCAATTGCACCCATTTCGAGTTGTGATATGGCGCCCTGGGCCTGCGACATTTCGCCTAGCTCGCCAAGGAGACCGTCCATGGCGACCGAGCCTGTCGTTGCCATTGACGCCGAACCGCAGCTCATGGAGCCGGGTGCAATCTGTGCGTCAGCGAGACGATAAATAACGGACCCATTGGACTGCACAATGCTGTCACCCGGCGCTTCGATCGCATACATCTCATTGCCATCCCAGAACAGGCCGCTTGGCATGCCATTGGATACGACGATGCGTGCCCACGAACCCGGCCGGCCTGCTAGCTCGCCACGATAGATATCTACGCCATCAAGCAATGGATTCTGACGTGCAACGGACACCAATCGGCTATTCGGTTCGAGCTCGAGGTCAAAACGGCGACCGAGCGCATCGAAACTCATAACGAGCGGTGCGGCACCACCTGCCTTTTGCGAGGCATTGGCAGCGCTGGAACTCATCGTGTGCAGCGTTAGCTGCTGCAATGGCTCGTAATGTGACAGCATCACATCATCCGGCCCGGCAGCGTTTGCCGTAGAAAAGATAGCGGCGACAGCCGCCGCCAATGCCCATTTTGAGTTTTTCATCCGAGGCCCTCAGCAATGTTCCCGGAGAGACTCCTAGCTAATCAAATGGGTCTTTGGACAACAAGGAAATAAGCGTCGCCTTCTGACGACAATTGGACAATAAAGTGTGCGCTGGCTCGCAGTTTTAACCAATACTCGATTTTGACTAGGGCGTGAGTGCATACACCATGTAATTGACACCCAGCCGGAAGGCGTCGGTTGCCGGTCCCAGCGGCATTCGCGGCTGGTCGTACCAGTCCCA
>WTCH01000016.1 GCA_013138675.1 Woeseiaceae bacterium
TCGAACGCCGCGTATTTGAACGCTGCGATCGACCCTTGCTGATCGGCTCTGCTTTTATCCGAGGGTCAGGATCGAACCCGGATATGATTTCTTTGTCGATATTGAGTTTGAGCAATTGCTCGATGTCGCGCAGCAACTTCTGCTCATCAACACACACCAGCGATACGGCGTGGCCATCCAGGCCGGCGCGTGCTGTGCGGCCGATACGATGCACATAGTCTTCAGGCACGTGTGGCAACTCATAGTTGACAACGTGCGGCAGCTTTTGGATATCCAGTCCACGCGCAGCGATATCCGTGGCGACAAGCACCCGGACGTTGTTCGCCTTGAAGTCTGAAAGCGCGCGCGTACGAGCACCCTGTGACTTGTTGCCGTGGATGGCGGCCGATTTGATGCCGTCAGTGCACAGTTGTTCCGCGAGTCGATTCGCTCCGTGTTTGGTACGCGTGAAAACAAGTACCTGGCGCCAGTTCTGAGTGCCGATCAGGTGTGACAGGAGTTCGCGTTTGCGAGCCTTGTCCACCGGATGAACGAGCTGGCTTACTTTTTCTACCGTCGAATTACGTGGTGCAACCTCGATCTCAACGGGATCCGTCAGCAGGCTCGCCGCGAGTTGGCGAATTTCTTTTGAAAACGTGGCCGAGAACAACAGGTTCTGCCGGTCGTTGGGAATCAGTTTGATAACCTTGCGGATGTCGCGGATGAAACCCATATCGAGCATGCGATCTGCTTCATCCAGGACCAGTATTTCAACGGATGACAGGTCGATAGTCTTCTGTTGCACATGGTCGAGCAAACGCCCTGGAGTTGCGACGACAATGTCGACACCCTCTCTAAGACGAGAAATCTGCGGCCTGATGCTCACGCCGCCGTAAATCTGCATCGACCTCACAGGTAGCTCGCACCCGTATAGTCCAACGCTCTCGTTTACCTGTGCTGCGAGTTCACGCGTTGGCACCAGGATCAGCGCGCGTATGCGGCGCCTGCCTTTGCTGAAGGGACTTAGCCGCTGCAACATTGGCAGCGTGAAGCCCGCAGTCTTGCCGGTACCCGTTTGGGCACTGGCCAGAATATCGCGACCTTCAAGAATATGGGGGATTGCGTCGCGCTGGATCGGGGTTGCTTCTGTGTAACCCTGTTTTTCGACCGCACGCAGCAATTCGGCCGAAAGGCCGAGTTGATTAAATAACATTTGGTGGTACTCCGTTTTCGTCTGACCCGCAGCAAGATGGAGCTATGCACGGTTCGGTCCAGACTGGAATTTTAGTAGTGATTCCGGGATCGCGGATTGCGGTCCGGAGAGTTTGGCACAGACCGATGTGTGCCAGGACGGAGCGGACTGTAACAGATGTTCAACAAAAAGAAAGGGTTATTTATCACACTGTTCTATAATGCGCCGATGGCAAATTTCATGGACGAGCTCAAGCGGCGTAAGGTGATGCGGGTCGTCGTGGCCTACATTATCGTTGGCTGGCTGCTAATACAGATCGCCGAGACGACGTTCGTGCCCATGGGCCTGCCACCCTGGACGCTGACCCTCGTCATCGTGCTCGTTGTACTCGGCCTGCCGCTTGCCGCCATACTGGCTTGGGGCTTCGATATCACGCCCGATGGCATCGAAAAAACCGAAAGCAGCAACCTGCAACTTGCCACACCAGATGGCCCCTCCATCGCAGTACTGCCATTCCCCGACATGAGTGCCGAAAAAGACCAGGAGCACTTCTGCGATGGCCTGACCGAAGAGCTGCTCAACGTCTTGACTCGCATTCCAAAGCTCCGTGTGGCTTCCCGAACCTCCTCTTTTTCATACAAAGGCAAAGACATAAACCTGAAGGAGGCGGCCGAAAAACTGCAGGTTGCCCATATCCTCGAAGGCAGCGTGCGTAAATCCGGCAACAAGATCCGTGTTACGGCACAGCTAATCGAAACAGAAACCGACTCGCATCTCTGGTCGGAAACCTACGACCGCGAACTCGATGACATTTTCGCGATTCAGGACGATATTGCGGCTCAAATCCTGGAAGCGATGAAGTGCCGCTTGGGTACGGATGATTTACCCAAAGCCACTACCGACAACTCGACGGCCTACCAGTATTTCCTTCGCGGTCGAGGATATGCGATATCGGGAAGCAAACGCGAAGTCGAACTATCGGCTGAAATGTTTCAAAAAGCGGTCGATACCGATCCCGACTTTTTTCGCGCCTGGCTGCAGTTGGCGGAGCAAAGTTCGATATACGCCCTGTTTTTTTCCAAAGACGAAAAGTGGCGCACGTTGGCCAATAGGGCTGCCACGAAAGCAAGCGAACTGGCGCCCGGCCAGGCCGAAAGTTACCTTGCACAGGGCTACGCTCACGCGACGAGCGAAAGGTTTGTCGACGCAGAACGAGACTTACGCAAAGCGGTCGAACTTGACCCGGCCCTCGGCCGCGCCTGGCACCATCTCGCGCGTGCCGAGCATCACCAGGGAAAAAGCCAGGAAGCCATCGCCAGCTATGAAAAGGCCACTGAATTCGACCCTGACGACTACGAAAGCCCGCTACTCGCGGCAACGTTGTGCTTCGCCGTGGACGATATGGCTGGCGCGCGGCGCACGGCGAAAGTCGGAGTGGAACGCGCCGCGAGAATTCTGCAAGATTATCCGGACAATCAGCGCGCCTACTACCTTGGCAGCTCCGGTCATTTTGTGCTTGGCGACAATGAAAAAGCGCTGCAATGGATTGAGCGCTCGTTGGCACTCAATCCTGACGATCCGGCAACGCGTTATAACGCGGCCTGCTTCTTTGCGAGGTTCGAGGATACGCATGAACGCGCGCTCGACTTGCTGCAGGATTCAGTCATCTCCCGATCATGGATTGAGAA
>WTCH01000175.1 GCA_013138675.1 Woeseiaceae bacterium
TGCAGCTCAACAAGCTGCACATCAACAGCATCACCACGAACGAAGACGGCATGTACATAGCGGGCCTCAAGACCGGGGGCATGCTGCACTTCAACGGCAAGAGCATCAATATGAGTGCGACCCTGCCCGAGGGATCTCACAACGCCCAACCATTCGAGGACGGCGTGCTGTTCAATGACACCGCGGCCGGTGTTGTTCGTTTTGCCAGTCGAGACTACACCAGGGACAGTGCATTCAACGTCCCGGCTGTTGATGACCGGTCATTCGGCAGGGGTCTTTGCATCGTCAAGGACCGGGTTATTGCAGCCGGTTCGTCGCCTTCGACAATTGCTGTTCATGACCTGGAATCGGGTGAGACGGCGCTGACCGTCACGTTATCGACCGACGTCAGGAATACGATTCACGGACTCGAGGTCTGGCCCTTCAGTTAGCCGCGTCCTTGACCGAGTCAGGCAGCGTGTCGATAACGTCGGCGAGATCTTCCCGCCATGTGTCCATCGCCCCGCCGTACTTCTTCCACAGGCCGAGGGCGCTCCTGTAGATCGGCTGACGTACTTGCTCGGAGCTCGCCGTCTTTACGGGTCGTTTCGTCTCGTGGAAGCGCAGGCACTGCTCTTCGAATGGCAATCCACAGAAGTCGAGTACCCGCCTTACCTGGGCCTCGAGGTTCATTACGTTGTCTTCATAGTGAACATCCAGTATCTCGCCAGGAAAGACTTCATGCCAGTGATTCATGATTTCCACGTAGTCGCGGTAAAACTCGGATAGTTCGATCATGTCGTATGTGAATTCCTGCCCCTTCGCGAATAGCTGCTTGTAAGCCCCCAGGCAACTGTCCAAAGGATGACGTCGGGTGTTGATAATCCGAGCGTTCGGCAGGATCAGCTTTATCCAGCCAACATGCATGAAGTTGTTCGGCATCTTGTCAATGAAAAACGGCGCTCCCTCGACCCGGTGATGGGCCACCTGCTGCAGGTACTCCTTGCCATAGGCCGTGAAATCCCTTGGCGAAAGGATTTCCGCCGTCTCTGGATACAGAAGTCCGTCATGGCGGAATTTACCGGTTCCGTATGCGATCGCTGCCGCGTTTGGCAATTCCGCCGTACCCTCCACCTGGCTATGGCTGGCCAGAATTTGTTCAACCAGGGTCGAACCCGACCGAGGCAGTCCAACGACGAAGATAGGCCCCGGTTCCTGGCAACCGGAATCTGCGTGAGCTGCGACAAAGTCCGAATTGAATACCTCCTTGATGCTCTGCAAACGGCCTTCGTGTTCGACCGTGTCAAAGCTGACCTGCAATCGCTGCAACTGGTTTCCCGAGTGGTAATGATCCCATGCCTGTGAGTAGTCCTTCTTGTCCTCGTAAGCCTTGGCGAGCGCAAACTCGAAGTGAATGCGAGCGCGATCTGACAGTGTTGAAGACTGAATTTGCTCCTCCATCGCGTCGATTTCATGTTGTTCGAAGCGGCAAGTTTTGAGGTTCGCCATGCTCCAGTAGCTCTCGCCGAGATCCGGTTTCAAACGAATCGCATTTCGATAATGTGCCAGGGCGTCAGCCTGCCGGCCCAGCGTCTTAAGCATGTGCGCCAACGCCATATGAATAGCGGGTACGTCCGGATTCACTTTGATCGACTTCCGATATGCCTCGACAGCAGAGCTGATATCCCCGGTATGCGCGTAGGCACGGCCCAGTCCCGCATACGCGTCGTCGTCATCAGGCGTCAACGCAATCAGTTCCTGGTAAGTTGTAATTGCCTCGTCACACTTATCATTGTCGATGAGCACACGACCAAGGTTTGAAAACGCCTGGTGAAAATCCGGTGCGATTCTCGTTGCCTTGCGTAGCAGCGCTTCGGCATCGTTCATCTTCTTGCTCTGGCTATGGTAGGTCATGCCAAGAAAACGCATCGCATCGACGTTCTCCGGGTCCTTTCTAAGCGCCTTAACCAGCACGGACTCCGCTTCGTCAAAGCGCTCCTCTCGATAATGTTCTGCACCCGCCGCTACCAATGCGACATCTTCATTCTGTTCGAAGTAATCCTCCATCACGGAGTCGATTTCGTCGTGGCGCCCGGCATCGGCCAGTGCGCGAGCCAATTTCTTATGGGCGGTTGTGATCGTTGGATCGAGTTTGACTGCCTTTCGCAGCAGCTCCACGGCCGCGTCGAGGTTTCCGGCGAGCGCTTCCAGACTGCCCAAATCCTCGTACAGGGACGCGTAATCGGGAGCACTTGATGCCGCCAGCTCCAGCTGGCGCCTGGCTTCGTTGAGGTCGCCCTTACGAACAAGCACGTGGCCCAGGAGCTGGAGGTGAGGAACCGAATTCGGGTGCTCGACCAGGTACTCCTTGCAAATACCAACGGCCTCACTGAAGTCGCCCTGTTTTATTGCATCAATTGTCCGATCGAGCGTTGCCCCCGATTTGTGATCTCTTTCTTGCATGCTGCTTTAGCGATCCGCGGTGACTGCATATTGCATCTTTAATCTACATTGTAGCGCTTGCCTTAATCATCTTCAGTGTTCCTGAAAGCGTTCTTGCAAACGCGCACCCACGCGCGCGGCCAGACAGCTTGCCATACCTCGATCAGAGGAATAACCAGGTCGGAACGCTGTCGGGAAGAACAGGCTGGAGCCAGAGCGCAAGATACGATGGGTGAAACAACAAACTCATAATCTCGCCGTAGAAAAACACCAGGATCGCCCATGCACCGAGCGCATAGGCGAGCGCGACGCGCTTGCGATAATGACCCCAGCGTATGAGGTAGGTGCCGATAAACACCGGTATGGCTAATTTCTGGCCGACGAGCAAAGTAAGCCCGATCAAGCCGAACAGGTAAGCAAAAAATGGCAACGCTGCGGCCAGCCAGGCATCGCGGCTCGCCTGTTGAAATGTCACATTCCAGTTTCCAGCCGCCTTTTTTGCCTCCAGGAGATGCAGCAAGTCCCGGACAACGACGACCAGTGACAACAAAGAACCTGGCACGGCGATCAACAACGGGAACTGTCGCACCGGCGGTGGCCAGGCCAGCGCCGTATAGCCCGCCCATACGAAAGTTACCAAGAGCGCCAGCGAAACCGGCAATGAGATGGCCGGATTTCTTTCGGATGCCTCGCCTGCAGGAACCTTTCCAGCGAGCTTTTCTCGTGCAACGCCGCGAACCGCGAGGAAAATTGTTGTGATGATGATCAGCAACAAAACAATGACGATTGGCCGGCCAAGCCAACCGGGACCCTCGTGAATGCGCGTACTGATTTGAAACGAACGTTCGAGGATTGGGCCGAGAACTAACGCGAGTATGACGGGAGGTCTTGGCCAGCCACCACGCTTCATGATGAAACCGATGACACCGAACACAGTGCAGCTCACCCAGGCGCCGATCGACGCACCACCTAGCCACGCGCCCATGAACACGAACAGCAACACGCCGGGCACGACCAGGTGCCCCGGTAGCAGTGCAACCTTCGCCACCTGGTTGACGGTCTTGAGTAGCACCAACGTCGCCACAACACTGGCTATTGCGATCATCCATACGAAACTGAATGTCATGGGCAGTTCAGAACTGAGCATGCTCGGTCCCGGCCTCAGTCCGTGCATGATCAACGCGCCCATCAGGATGGCCGTGCCGACACTACCGGGGATACCCAGGGTCAATGTCGGGATCAATGCGCCGCCGCGTAGCGCATTGTTTGCAGCTTCAGGTGCAAGCAGCCCGCGTACGTCGCCTTGCCCGAATTGCGAATTATCTTTAACACTTTGTTTGGCGTGGGCGTAGGTGACCCAACCAACAATTGATGCGCCAAGCCCGGGTAACATACCGATGTAGGCACCAATTACGCTGCAGCGAACGACCAACCACCAGTGTTTGAAAGCGTCGCGTACTCCTGTGAGTAGTCCTTTGCGCTCGTCGCCGGCGTCTCCGGTCCGGGCGATCGACACATTCTTGAGTGCCAGTTCCATGACTTCCGGAATTGCGAACAATCCCAGTAACACCGGAATAAGGGGCAACTCGTCCAGCAGGTACAGTGTGCCAAATGTGTATCTTGGAACGGCTTGCGACTCGGGAAGCCCGATCGTAGCAAGCAGAAGTCCAAACATCGCTGCAACAACACCTTTGGAGATCGATTGCCCCGACAGCGAACCGACCATCGCCAGACCCAACATGCCGAGCATGAATTGTTCGGGAGATTCGAATGCCAGGATCACAGGAAGAATTAACGGTAGGGAGATGCCGAGCGCCGCGGCGCCACACACGCCACCGATGGCGGATGACGTGAAAGCTGCACCAAGTGCCCGTGCAGCCTCACCGCGTTTTGCCATGGGATAGCCGTCCAGCACGGTCGCTTGAGAAGCGGCCGTACTCGGCACACCGAGCAAAACGGACGTTA
>WTCH01000240.1 GCA_013138675.1 Woeseiaceae bacterium
GTTTCATCTTCATGAGCATGGCCGAAGTCAATCTCGAGCGAATATCGCTCGGGGCTCTCATCATCGCGCTCGGCATGTTGGTCGATAATGCGATCGTGATCGTGGACGGCATGCTCATACGATTCCAACGGGGCATGGACAGGCGCAAGGCCGCCCTGGAAGTCGTGAATCAGACTGCAATGCCATTGCTCGGCGCAACGGTCATTGCCGTGCTCGCATTTGCCGCCATCGGCACCTCGCAGGACAGCACCGGCGAGTACACACGCTCATTGTTCACGGTCATCATGATATCGCTGATGTTGAGTTGGCTCACGGCCGTAACGGTCACGCCGTTGCTCGGCATCATGTTCCTGAAGGTGCCGGCAGGGGATCCGGATGCGGATCCGTACGACAGCGGCTTCTATCGCATGTTCGGCGGCATTCTGCGCACTTGCATCAAGGTTCGCTGGTTGACCATCGCCCTTGTGCTGCTCGTTTTCGGCAGCTCCGTTTACGGCTTCGGCTACGTCAAGCAGAGCTTTTTCCCCAATTCCACGCGACCACAGATCATGGTCGACTACTGGCTACCACAGGGCTCGTCGATCAAGCAAAGCGATGCGCATGCCGCACGCGTCGAGGAGTTCCTGCTGGGCCTCGAGGGCGTGAAACACGTCGGCTCGATCATCGGCACCGGCGCGCCTCGATTCCTGTTGACCTACACGCCCGAAAAAGCGAACAGCGCGTACACGCAGTTCCTTGTCGAACTCGACGACGCGACGTACATCCCCAAGCTGTACGACGAGATTCAGGACCACCTCGACGAGAACTTCGAAGAGGCGCAAGGCCAGGTGCGTAAGTTCATATTAGGTCCCGGTGATCCGGGCAAGATCCAGGCAAAATTTTTCGGGCCCGACCCGAATGTCCTGCGCGGCCTCTCGGCCAAGGCCGAGGCGATCATCAAGACGCACCCTGATGCCTTCGGCGTTCGCAACGACTGGCGCGGCCGTGTCAAGGTGCTGCGGCCGATCATCGATAAACAACAAGCCAGCCAATTCGACATTTCACGCCAGCAGATCAGCAACGTCCTGATGCAGGCCTTCGAAGGCCTGCCAGTCGGGTTGTACCGCGAGGGCGACGAGATGCTGCCGATCATCATGCGCGCGCAGTCGGCAGAACGCGACGAGGTCGCGAACATCCGCAACCTGCAAATTTTCAGCCCCGCTGCCGGAACGACGATTCCGCTGCGCCAGGTTGTCATCGGCTTCGAAACCGTCTTCGAGGACGAGATCATCCAGCGCATCAACCGCGAGCGCATGATCACCACGTTGGCAGACCCCCGTCATGGCGAAGCACCGGTGATGCTCAACGACGTGCGCGCCGAAGTCGAGGCGATCGCTTTGCCCGACGGCTATCGGCTGGAATGGTGGGGCGAGTACAAGAACAGCAAGAAGGCGCAGGGCGCGCTTGCCGGAAGCATACCTACATTCCTCGCCATGATGGTGCTGATTACGATCGGCCTGTTCAACAGCCTGCGTCAGACGGCCGTTATCTGGCTTGTCGTTCCGCTTGCGATTATTGGTGTCACCGTCGGCCTGCTCAGCACGAACCAGCCATTCGGTTTCATGGCCCTGCTCGGCTTCCTCAGCTTGTCGGGCATGCTGATCAAGAACGCCATCGTGCTGGTCGACGAGATCAATCTGCAACGGCTGGAGGATAAGCCGGAAATCGATGCGATCACAGGATCCGCTATCAGCCGTTTGCGGCCAGTCTCGATGGCAGCGGCCACAACGATACTCGGCATGGCGCCGCTGTTCCCGGATGCGTTCTTTGTGTCGATGGCAGTGACGATCGCCTTCGGCCTCGGTTTTGCGACGGTATTGACGATGGTCGTAGTACCGGTACTCTATGCGACTATATATCGCATCAAGGTGAGCTAATTAGGCAGGCATCGTTTTTCGATGGATCTCGCTCGTTGCTTTGCGTCGTTGATGATGCGGTAGAAACTGGCTATATAATCCGCGGCTGATTTTACGTTCCGAATTCCGTCCGGAAATAACGCCTCTTCAAGTTCTGCCCGGCGCTCGTTGAATAAGCGGATGACATCATCAAGCTGGTCGTTGTGAATACAGCGGCCGCGAAAGAGTCTTTGCCTGACCGTAGAAATACCTAGTTGCGGAGCCGGCGCTGCGTATCTTGGATTGACGATCCCGCTTTGGTCGAAATCGTAAGGCACGACCATCCAGCCCACACTCTCCCCGGGTGACGACAATACTCGACCGTTATGGCAGCAATCAGAATCATCGGGCGCCATCTTCACAGACCAGTCGGTATTCCCAACCATGAATTGGAACAGCGTATGGAGTGTGGCGTATGCAGGGTCAAGCTGCGTAACCTCAACTCTCCTGACTTTTTGACGCTCAAATTGCGTTCGCTCAGCGATCTCGCCAATTGACTCAATAAAGAACGCTCGCTCCCGAATCTCAGCACTTCCGTTTTCAGAATCCCGGTACGTCACATTGAGGGGGCGCACGCGATAGGAAACGTCGGTCAGAACATTGAACGCCCGATAAATACCGTACTCTTGTCGTACATAGCTCTTAAACGTAGCGTTGCTACGACAATGCGTGACCATCTTCAGGTTCTTCTGGCCTTCGAATACTGTCCCCTTGGCCGACCTCTTCTTGACTGTCAGGGACAGCGGCGGAAATTGGCAAGTCTCTAGCCTGGACCGGCCGCGCGTTGAGATCCGCACCGGAAGACTGACCGTCTCCCCTTCCACATTCACGTAGCGCGCCGTTCCTTTGACCTTCGGCCGGTCGGCTGCCTGCCCAAGCATAGTCTGTACAGGGAATTCGAGGATAATATTGAGAGATTCATCAGCGTCAAACAACGGCAGTCCGTCGGCATGGACGACGAGTGGGACCAGCAACAGCAGCAAGATCATTCGTCGCACAGGGTTCTCACGCAGCTTTCTGGAATTCGCCCGGACTCATGCCGGTCCAGCGCTTGAAGGCGCGGGCAAAATTGCTTTGATCAGAAAATCCCACCATGAACGCGATCTGAGCCTGGGTGTACTCGCTTCCCTGTAGATACTTCTTGGCGAGTTCCTCCCGCGTCGTCTCGACGATATCCCGGTAACTGGTTCCTTCTGAGCCTAATTGTCGCTGTAACGTACTGCGGCTGCGGTGCAGTTTGCTCGCTATCGTATCCTGGTCAACATGGCCGGACGGCAGCAGCTGCACAATCATCTGTCGAACCTCTTGAGCAATGGCACCCTCATCAAGGGACGCAATGTAGTCTTCGGCGATACGATCGGTCGAATTCGCCACGTCCGGAATCGCTCCGGTTAAGGGGGCATCAAGATCCGCAGCGCCGAACGTCCAGACGTCCTGGATACCCTCGAAGGTAACGGGACATCCGAACATCTTGGCAAAATCGACTCCGCTTGTGCTGGCCGTGTCCGGCAGGCTAACGCGGCTCGGGCGGACGGGCGCGGCCGTCACGAAATCGCACAACTTGAGGAATGCCGCGCAACCCGCGTCTTCAGCGACCCGCTGAGTCTGGACGAGACGAAGTGCGCCTGTTTCCACCAGGGAATACGAATCGCCGTGCGCCTGAAGATGCATCTGGCTTCCAACCGTGGACAGCACATTGATGAACCGGCATAAACGTCCCATTGCATCATGCAAGGTATCGCTGGCAAGCCAGGCGTGACCCAACACGAAGAAGTCACCAGGGGTTACGCGCGAGCCGACCTTCCACCCGAACTCCACATCGCCGCTCGCCTCAAACGCCTGCTTCCAGAGCGGATTCATCTTACTGAACAGGATGCGCGAGCCTG
>WTCH01000226.1 GCA_013138675.1 Woeseiaceae bacterium
TGGGAGGTCAAGCGCGTCTACCAGTACGTGGATTTCGAGCTTCTCAATGCGGGGACAGGCTCGCTCTTAATAAGGAACAACTACGACTTCATCGACCTGTCAGAGTTCGAGTTGCACTGGGAGATCATGGCGGACGGCCAGGCGGTTCAGAGCGGGGTTGTCCGGGATCTCGAGGTCGCTGCCGAAAGCGAAGCGACGGTAAAGCTGCAGTACAAAACGCGAGGACTGGAGAAAGGTCCGGAACATCATTTGAATTTGCGCCTCGTTGGGCCGAAGCCTCGAGGTCTGTTATCTGCCAACCACGAGTACGCCGCGGCCCAGTTCGAGATTCAGAGCATGGTCGGTTCAGTCGCACCGGCGAGAAGGCCGTTGGTTCGTCCTACCGCAGTGCGGGATCAGGAGGGCATAAGAGTCAGTGGTGATGAAATCAGCGTGCTGTTCGATGCCGAAAATGGCCTTCTATCGTCCTTCAAATGGCATGACCAGGAGCTGTTTCTGGCGCCGCTGATGCCGAATTTGTGGCGTGCGCCGACCGACAATGATTTCGGCAACTATATGCAGGAGTGGGCGGCAGTCTGGGAGCAGGCGGGACGAAATCGTAGTTTGCTGTCGTTGGATGTGAGTGACGAGGATCCTGACTATATCGATGTTGTCGCTGAGTATGCCTTTGCCAATGACGACGGTGAGGAGGTCGCCCGGTGGAAGTCCAGTTTCAGATTCGACATCTACGGTTACGTGCATGTCGACAACGAATTCACGCGCAATGAGGGTCTGCCAAAAATACCCAGGGTGGGGATGAACGTTGAGCTGATTCGCGACCTCGACAAGGTCGAATGGTACGGCCGAGGGCCGTTCGAGAATTACTCGGATCGCAAATTGGCCGCAAACGTTGGGCGCTACGCTAACACGGTCGCCGACCATTACGTGCCTTACATGCGGCCGCAGGAAAACGGTTACAAAACCGATACGCGCTGGCTGTCACTGAGCGACGGCGCTAATGTCGGTCTACTCGTGATCGCCCGTGACCTGATCAGTTTCAGTGTGCATCACAATCGTCTGGACGACTTCGTTCCGCCGGTGAAGATTGCAATTACAAGCGAAGACGGCCCAGGTGCACGCGACAATGAAGAGCGCGTCAACGTGCACGTCAGTGACGTCGTGCCGCGCGATATCATTTCACTGAATATCGATTTTGGACAGATGGGTGTTGGTGGTGACGATTCGTGGGGCAAGCACACGCTGTCGAAATATTCGCTTACCGACACAAGCTACCGCTATTCATTTTCGCTCTTGCCCTACATGCCCGATGCTGGGCGTCTCGACAGCCTTGTAGAAAGGAAGTAGTCATGCATCTTGGGACTCTGGACTTTACCGTTGTCGCGATTTACGCGTTTGCACTGTTGTTTATCGCACAGTGGGTGTCGCGCGAGAAAAAGGGCCACCAAAAAGACACGAAGGACTACTTTCTTGCTGGTCGGGCGTTGCCGTGGTGGGCTATCGGCGCCTCACTGATTGCCGCGAATATTTCGGCCGAACAAATCATTGGTATGTCCGGCTCGGCCTTTGTCATGGGTATCGCGATCGCGTCCTACGAATGGATGTCGGCAATAACGCTCGTGATTGTTGGCAAATACCTGCTGCCCGTATTTCTGAAGCACAAGATCTATACGATGCCGCAGTTCCTCGAGCAGCGGTACGACCACCGCGTGCGCATGGTGCTGGCCGTGTTTTGGCTGGGTGTCTACGTGTTCGTAAATCTCACCTCGATCCTCTGGCTTGGGGCATTGGCGATTAACACGGTGACCGGGCTAGACCTTACTTACGCGCTGGTGCTGCTCGCCGCATTCGCCGCAGCGTACTCTTTGTATGGGGGGCTCAAGGCGGTTGCGCTAACGGACATCATCCAGGTCGTATTACTCGTATTTGGTGGCCTTCTGATCGCGTACATCTCGATGAACGAGATTTCCGGTGGGGCGGGCGTTGTCGCCGGCTTCAAGATAGTGCTCGAGCAGGTGCCTGACAAATTCGACATGATTCTGTCGAAAGACAATCCTCACTACATGAGTCTGCCCGGTATTTCGGTGCTCGTGGGCGGAATGTGGGTCATGAACCTGTCGTACTGGGGTTTCAATCAGTACATCATCCAACGCGCGCTTGCCGCCAAGAACAGCCGGGAAGCACAGAAGGGTATTATTTTCGCCGCATTCCTGAAGCTGCTGATGCCGGTTCTCGTTGTCCTGCCTGGTATCGCTGCGGTGATTCTCGCGCCGGACCTGTCCGCGCCGGACAAGGCCTACCCCGAGGTTATGAAGCTATTGCCGGCGGGAATAATGGGCCTCGTATTCGCGGCCTTGATCGCTGCGATCGTGTCGTCGCTTGCATCGATGACGAACAGCATCTCGACAATTTTCACGATGGACATCGTGAAGCACTACGGCGGTCGCTCGGAGCAGCAGCTCGTTACTATTGGGCGGATCGTGAGTTTGACGGCGTTGATCATCGCTGGTGTTGTAGCACGGCCGTTGCTCGGCAACTTTGATCAGGCGTTCCAGTACATCCAGGAGTTCACCGGATTCTTCACTCCAGGTATCGTCGCGATCTTCCTGCTCGCTATTTTCTGGAAAAACGCAACCGCAAATGGCGCACTCGCAGCGGCAATTGGCTCAGCCGTATTTTCGGTTGCTGCCAAAGTGTATTGGCCTTCGTTGCCGTTCATCGATCGTGTCGGACTGGCTTTCGTGTTGTGCATACTGCTCGGCATGCTCGTGTCCCGCATGCAGGGTGCGGCGGCACATCCCGATGCCATCAAGTACAACGAAGTCGATACCTCGACAACCGCTGGCTTCAACTGGGCATCGCTCGCCATCGTTCTGATACTCACGGGGCTTTACGCAACATGGTGGTAGTAACAGCATGAGAGCAGTGCTGAATTTATTCGTGTTCTTGGCAATGTCGGTAGCCGTTGGGTGCGGCACCGGAAAGTCAACCGCGCCACCATCATTCGAAGCTGGTGAATCCCAGCTCGAGGTGATTGAACATCATCGGCGAATTCCAACTGACGACCACTGGTGGAATGTGCGCGGGCCGGAAATGGGATGGATGCACCGCCACGTACAGCAAATATTTCCTACCGTCGCAGTGCATCGGAGTGGGCCGGTGCGGGAACTCGACTACTCGCTGGATGCGCGGATTGCTGCAGCCGTGATCGATACCCCTGACGGTCCGATGTCGTTTGCCGAATTGCTTCGCAGTGATGTGTCTACAACGCTGGGTGTTGTCATTCTGCACGAAGGCAAGGTGGTATTTGAAGACTATCCTCGTATGCGCGATTACGAGAAAGTCATGTACTGGTCTGTGAGCAAGGTTCTAACAGGTACGTTGACACGTATTCTCGAAGAGCGCGGCGAAATCGATGTATCAATGCCAGTCGAGCATTATGTTCCGCGGCTTGCGGACTCTGTGCATGCGGGCACGACAATCGAAAATCTGCTAGACATGGCCACGGGCGTCGATTGTGAGGACAACTACGAGGATCCTGAGTCCTGCTACTACCTGTATTCCGAAGCGATCGGCGACAATCTCCGCGACGGTGACTCCCCGGATGATCCGTACGAATTTCTGGCGACGGTTGACATCGAACGAACAGGCGAACAGGGAACAAAACACGTTTATTCGGGGGCAACCAACTTTATTTTGATGTGGGTGTTGGAACAGGTCACCGGGCACACGTATCCGGACTTGCTGACCCGGGAAATCTGGCAGCACATTGGTGCAGAAAGCGATGCCGCCGTTATCGCGTATCGCTATGGCATCCCGTTGTCGCACGGCGGTTTTATTTCTCGCATGCGCGACCTTGCGCGTTTCGGGCTCCTCTACACGCCGAGTTGGCGAGTCGTAGCAGACCGGCAGGTCATCTCGGATGAGCACATGGCGGCAATTCTTCGAGGGGGTCGGCCTGGTTTACGCAATAGCCGATACATGTGGGGAGATCTGGACGAGAATGGATGGCTGTCGCACGGTGGTTGGGGTGGCCAGGGGCTGTTTGTCCATCCCGAGAAAGACCTGGTTGCCGTATTTACCAGTTACATGAAGGAAGACTTCAGTGAAGTGAATCTGGAGCAGGCCGTGCTACGCGCCCTGAATGAGGTGTTTGTGGGTGTCGACTAGGCTGCGAAGAGGTCAGGACAACGTGTTGTTCTCATTCCTGGCGCTGGACTGAATTCGTCACTGGAACAGCGTATGCGTTCTGTCCACAAGTTACCCACGGTTACCAGCGAGCCATTCGGCTTGACGACGGATGGTCGGCCGGGGAAATTGTTCACGCTGGCAAATTCGAACGGGCTGGTTCTTAAGATCAGCGAATACGGTGCGACTATCACAGATCTGCAAGTACCAGATCGAGACGGCAATATCGAGCGGATCGTGTTGGGGTTCGACACGCTTGCTGAGTACCTCGTGGATCGAAACTACTTTGGGGCGACGTTAGGGCGCTACGCAGGACGGATAGCCGGCGGACAATTCGTGCTAGATGGCAATGTATGCCAGCTGTCGATCGGAAGGGACGGAAATCATCTGCACGGCGGCGTTGAAGGATTCGACAGCGTGGTATGGAAGGGCGAAGCATCGACATCAGCCGACAAAGCGGAACTTACATTGCGCATGATAAGTCCGGCTGGCGACCAGGGGTACCCTGGCCGGCTGGAGGCAACCGTGACGTTTTCGCTGAGCAATGACGATGTTCTTGCTGTCGACTATCGAGCGACAAGCGATGCACCGACCGTCGTTAATCTAACCAACCACAGTTACTTCAACTTGAGCGGCGATGGACATGAATCGGTGCTCGATCATGTACTGATGATTGACTCGGGCAACTACCTCGTGCTCGACGAGAACCTGATTCCAACTGGAGAAATAAGCGCGACTAAAGATACCCCGTTTGATTTTCGAGACGCTCGATTGGTTGGCGCCTGTATCGACGAAGGATCTACGCAACTTGCGGTGGCCGGTGGCTATGACCACACCTGGGTGCTTGGCTCGAGTATGGCCGATGAGCCGAAGCCCGCGGCGACGCTCTACCATCCTGGAAGCGGCCGGGAAATGCGTGTTTGGACGACCGAGCCGGGTATACACATATATAGTGCCAATTCTATCGGTGAAAAACTGATTGGTGCGGGCGGAGCCAGCTATTCAAGGAACCACGGCATTTGTTTCGAAACACAGCATTTTCCCAACTCCCCGAACAATGTGAATTTTCCGAGTACGCGGCTGGACAAAGGCAATGTATTTCGAAGCCGAACAACATTCGAGTTTTCGGCCAGGGCATCGTCGAAGCATTTCGGTCACCGCTCGTAGAGCCTCTTGACCCAATTCACTGCCAGGTCAATCCACTGGTTTGTTCCGTCGCTGTCCCTTCCTGGCCCAAAACCATGCCCTCCACGTGAGAACAGGTGCAATTCAGCATCCACTCCATTCTCTCTGAGCGCGTCGGCATACAAGGTTGATTCCGTATAGTGGCTGACATCATCATCTACAGCGTGGACGAGGAAAGCCGGCGGCGTATCTTCGGTCACCCAGTTCAACAACATTTCCGATTGTTCTTCCTCTTTTGTCAATGGTCGGTAGTAAAGGTTCTTTTCCAACCAATCGCGGTTGACCGGATTCAGCCGAGAGGTGCCATAGGCCAAGATCGCAAAATCGGGATTCAGCAGTGAGTTCGGATCGGGATGAACCATGGAATAGACGGCCAGGTGCCCGCTGGCGGAAAAGCCAACCACTCCGATTTTCCCGTTACCAATACCTGCTTCTGTTTGTTCGGTTCTCAATATGCTCATGGCCCGGCGGAAATCTGCGAACGGCACCTTTTCCGGCTCGGTTGCGGTATGAATGTCAGGAACACGATACTTCAGGACAGCGGCCGATATTCCCTTCGCCATCAGCGCTTGCGCGATCTCAGCACCTTCATGATAGATGGCAATCACGTTGTAGCCACCTCCCGGTGCAACCAGGATCCAGACTTTCGGTTTCTCTTCCGACGGATACAAAGTCAGGGTGGGATTGGTCACGCGATGAGCGCAGCGGACTCCACCCCAGCAGTCGTCGATGTACTCCAGATTCTCTACAGGCTTCGAATAAGGCGGTGCCTGATTCGGCCATAGCTCAATCTCCCGTTGGGCCTGGGCTATAGATGTGCACAAAAGTAGAGTGACTAGTAAAAATATCTGCACGATTCAATTCCAGAGACTCAGATGCGCTGATTCTACGCGGTACTGGTTAGAATCAGGAAGCACCGAACCAGTCGCCAATAGTCCGACCTGGTTATTCCTCTGAGCGATTCAGGTCGGGGAGATTCCATTCGGTAACAGGGAGCGGCCCCAGTACTGGATCCCCCAACTCGGGACTCGTCAGTAAGTAAACCCCGGTATCGGTTGCTACCCAGATCAGCTTGCGATCCCACTCGATGAATACATTGTCCGTGTTGCGCGTGTAGCTACCGGGTTCGTCGAGATCACCACCCTGCGGAGGAATAAAGTAGGACGATATAAATGGGTACTCCGGATCGCTGATGTCATAACACTGCAAGCCGGCGTTAAAGAAAGTGTAACAAGTGAAATCGGGATCAGCTTTCCCCGGCGCTTTGAGATGCGGCGGATTGTGAACACCGAAACGGCCACGTTTCTGGCAGAAATTATCGTACGGTGCCTCCTCAGGTGGCCGCGGTATGGGCAACGTGGAAATCTCTTGTGGATTTGCAGGGTCACTGACATCGATGATGTAGCTGTGATGATACGGTTCGTTGCAATCCGGGTTCAGCACTTCCGGCGCACCGATTACGAAGCCCCTGTCCAATCTGGACACATCCACAGAGTGGAACGCGATCCCCCCGGGTTTGTAGGGCGCTTCGAAGCGACCCAGTAATTTGGGCGCAGCGGCGTCGCTTAAATCGTGGATGAAAATGCCGAACGAGCCCCATGGACTAAAGCCCAGTTTGCCGCCATTCTCCTGTTTCTTCGGGACATAGAATGCGCCATGCATTCCTGTAAATGACTCCTTGTCGCCGCTCTCTCTCCAGGCCTCGTATGCCTCCTCTTCGTCCTCACGCTGACCGGGCAGCCACCAGTGCGATACATGCTTCGGTTCGCTGGGGTCGGAAACATCAACGAGCATGACCCCGTGACTGTGCACGCGTACCGGGCTTTCCTGGTGCGTGAAACTGTCATCCGGAGCGGCATCCAGGTAGGCGTACCGACCACCATCATAATAATCCCGGTGTGTACCGCCGCCTGTCTGCCGCGTACGAGCGGGATCACCGAGATCCGTGCTGAACTCTGACAGTGGTTTGATATCGTACGGATCACTTGCATCATAAAAGCGTACGCCGCGCAGTCCGTCGTGGTTATTCACTCTCTCGTATGCGCTCGGATCGTCGTATTTGCCATGCGGAAATTCGGTGGTTGCCCTTATCAGGGGCGGCGCCGCGCCGGTCATGAGAATCCACTTGCCGATTTCGGCATTGTAGGCAAGCTGTATTTGCCTGCCTTCGAAGGCGCCCTCGTTGATCACGACCGGATTCAGCGGGTCCGTAACTTCAATGACGTCACCTCTTGGAATTCCGCCCTGAAAGAGAAAACGTCGTTCACCCTGGGACATCATTTGCATTTTCCAGCGACGATTCTCGCCGCCGATATGGGCACGAACAGCCATATTGCGAATGTAGGTCGTCTGATCGAGGTACGGCAGGCTGTCGGGTCGCGGGTGCGGGTGCGCGTTGGCGAGAACACTCTCAGGAACACTGAGAATGAGTAGGGCAAGTGCTATTACGAAGTGATTGCCTTTGACTGTCATATCGATCCCCTGGTTTGAGAAACGCTAGTCGCGCTCGTCGATCACCCGCACAGCCTTTCCTTCGGAGCGAGCAACCGCACCGGGCTCGTTGACCTCGATACTAGCACTCACACCGACATAATCTTTAATGCCCTTTTTCAGCTCGCCGGCGAGCGCGGCGTCATCGGCGTCCGTCGCGCCCGGTGTTTTCTCGACCTGCACCGTGATGACGTCGAGCTGATCGTTGCGGGAAACCCTGATCTGGTAGTGCGGCGCAAGACCGCTGACAGCCAGCACACGTTCTTCGATCTGCGTCGGGAATACGTTAACGCCGCGGATGATCAGCATGTCATCCGAGCGCCCTGTGATCTTGTCCATGCGGCGCATGGTTCTCGCGGTACCCGGCAGCAACCGCGTCAGGTCGCGGGTCCGATAGCGAATAACCGGGAAAGCCTCCTTGGTCAACGACGTGAACACGAGTTCGCCCATTTCACCGTCGGGCACCACTTCACCGGTCTCCGGATTAATGATCTCGGGGTAGAAATGATCTTCCCAGATCACGGGCCCGTCCTTGGTCTCGATGCACTCATTGGCGACGCCCGGGCCGATGACTTCTGACAGCCCGTAAATATCGATCGCGTCCAGCCCGCATCGCTCCTCGAGTTCCTTGCGCATCGAGTTACTCCAGGGCTCGGCGCCAAAGATACCGACCCTGAGCGACGACTTGGCCGGGTCCAGGCCCTGGCGTTCGAATTCATCGGCGATGTTGAGCATGTACGATGGCGTCACCATGATGATGTCGGGTTCGAAGTCCCGGATGAGCTGCACCTGCTTCGGCGTCTGCCCGCCCGACATCGGGATGACCATCGCGCCCAGTTTTTCTGCGCCGTAATGCGCGCCAAGTCCGCCCGTGAACAGGCCGTACCCGTAAGCCACGTGCACCTTGTCACCCGGCCCGCCGCCGCTCGCGCGTATTGATCGCGCAACCACGGTTGCCCACATGTCGATGTCATTCCTGGTGTAGCCCACAACTGTTGGTTTACCCGTCGTGCCACTGGAGGCATGAATACGGACAACCTCACTTTGCGGTACGGCGAACATGCCGAAAGGATATGCCTGGCGAAGATCGTCCTTCGTGGTGAACGGCAGCTTCGACAGATCTTCGAGCGCTCGGATGTCGGTCGGCGCCACACCTAGTGCCTCACACTTTGCACGGTAGGGTAAGACGTTGTCGTAAGTATGCGATATCGACCACTGCAGCCGCTCGAGTTGTAGCGCTCTGAGCTCATCGATACTGGCAGTTTCGATGGGTTCCAGGTTTTCGGGCATTCGGAGGTGCCTTTTTCTTTTACTGATTCACCTGCATTTGCTCGATCGACGTTGCCACATCTTCACAGGACTGGTGTTCGATCTGCCCACGATTCTCCAGGTGAGACACGTGGCCATCTGATTTCTCCAGTGTAACAGTCACTCGGTCCCGCGGAGCCAGGCTAACCGGGACAATCTGCGGCGGCGAACTATGCAGCTCGACCCGGTAGTCACCCTCAGGCAGGAACAACTGCCCTGGCGAACCGAGGGATCCGGTTGCAATCTCTGTGCTGCCTTTGTACACACTGAATGACGTCGCGACCGTCTCCGCCAGTGCTACCTTGAGTTCCTCGGCACTGCCAGCAACAACGTAACGTCCGCCCGACGCACTAGCTACAGCCCGCAGGCTCGCCGCGTCCTCATCAGCTGCATTGCCAAGGCCGAAACCGATGACGTGAACCGTAATGCCCTGCATGCTCAGGTCGCGTGCGGCCTGGACAGGGTCCCCACCGCAACTTTCAATGCCATCAGTGACCAGGACCACGGCGCGATCGCTTTGCAGCGAGCCAAAGTCGTGGGCCGCCTGGTTCAGAGCATAGGCGATTGGCGTTTGCCCGAGTGGCCGGAGACCGCCGATAGCCGCGCGGATTGGCTCACGGTTGTACTCCGCGAAGGGTACGAGTAGTGCCGAGTCGGCGCAGTTGTTCCTGTCGCTAGGGCTAGAGTTTCCGTATGCACGGAGTGCCAGGTCCAGGTCCTCTGGGAACCAGTAGGAAACGTCCTGCAGGATTTCTTTGGCGATAGTCATCTTGGCTTCGCCGTCGATCTGGCCCCACATGCTTCTCGACGCGTCCACCACGACCTCGACTGCTCGATCGTTCAGCGATATGACGGGACGCCCCTGCTTCACCGCTGCCACCTCAAGAGCGGCACAGCTTGCATCGCGCACGGTCACCGTGACGGCAGACTCTCTTACATCGCCATCCAGGCTCGTTGCCATCGCAACGATTCGATTTTCACCCACAGCGAGCGGAAGCTTGCCGCTAAAGGTACCACCCGCGAGTTTTGCATCGACAGGCAGAGAGCCATTGACGCTCAAAGTTACACTTTCCACACCCGTAGTACGCAGATCAAGGAAGGCCTGGGGCAATTTGGCGGGGTCCGAAACCTGGACGAAGCTACCGCCTGTTGCCCAGGCAATAGTATCGAGAATTGAGCTGCCCTTCTGGCTCGACCCAAGCAAGAGTGTTTGAATCGTCGCGCCCTTCGAGTGTGACTGCACCGCGGCGTCATACGCTTTTCTCTCGTTCGACATGCCGTCCGTGAACAGCATGATCACTCGCGATGACCCGGGTCGCCCGTTCTGCTCCAGTTCCTCGAGCGCTGTCTGAATGCCAGCAGCGAGATTCGTGCTACCGGATCGCGGCAGGTCGCCCAGCACGCTGATGGCCGAGTCTCGATCTGACGTCAAAGGCTGGGCCAGCTCACCCTTATTATCGAAACTGACCACACCAATTTTGATGTCGCTTTTCGGCGAGAGATTTCGCACGAGTCCGATAGCTCCCTGCGAACGGAAGTCGCCGGGGTCAGTCCCTTTCAGGCTCGCCGACGTGTCCATGACGAAAATCATGTCGAGGTAACGGACGCCGCCGATGGCTGATGCGATGCCGTCCACTTCGACCATGGTTTCGCCATTCACCGCACTAAAATCGGCAGATGGTGACTGGATTTCAATCTGAAGATCAGTCGATGTCTCCTGACCAAAAGCAGAAGACGCGAAGCTGCACGCCAGAACTGACGTCAAGACAACCATACTATTGCGCAT